>CAZBBN010000129.1:0-4503 GCA_964490195.1 uncultured Nitrosopumilaceae archaeon | reverse complement strand
GTAAAATTATGTAAAAATATGCAAAAAGTGGTACTAAAAACAGGGGTCCACTCCACTTGATACATACAAATTTTTTAAAATATGATTTAACATGATGACAATGTTACCAAAAATGAAATTGTGGTTATCCTTTATTTACACAAGTGAATGATATTTTGAAAAAGAATCATGATTTCCCGTCTTACTGCAGAGGCATAATATCTATAGAAAATTTCTCTTCGTCAAATTTCTTCCCAAGCGAGTCTACGATGTAAATAGTATCTTTAAGTGCATTTTGAAGACATGCAGTTGCACCAGGAGATGGCGTTATGTTAAATATTACGTTTCGTCCACGTATTATGGCCTCTCCAAGTTCAAGTTCTCTTTTCTTCTTGTCTATAATCTGAGGTCTTACTCCCCCTATTCCCTTTGCCTCTTGTAGATCGTTGTAGTTCAAAGAGGGCACTATCTTTCTTACCTCATGATCCAAGAATGCATGTTTGCCAAAATAGGGTATATGATAAAATGCATTTCTTTCTAGTATGAGCCTCAGATCTTTATCTCCCAAAATAGTGGCTAGGCTTGCCAAGGTGTCAAAATCAAGTTCTTCTGTTTGTATAGTGTTGAGAAATGTTTCTAGATGTCCTTTTTCAAGTAGGGCAGAAACTGAGACAGTGGGCCCAAATCTTGTCTTGTCCGGAGTCAGAATATCGGCATCTCCATGTGTTGCTGAAAAAGGAATGTGTCCTTTTTGTACACGATACACCTTTCCATTGAGAACCTTTCGAGAATAATAGAAATTACCACCTATCAGCAAAAGTATGAGATTTTGGGCATATCCTAATGATTTGGCAAAATACAGACTGTATGAACCAGCATCAAATGAGACAAAAGAGGTCCTAAAAGTTCCCTTTTTGGTAACTAATTCATAGCCTCCATTTGATTCTCTTACTTTTTCAACTTCTGCATTAAGGAAGACATCGATCTTTTTTCCTTCACTTTTGTCAATACTGTTCTCAAGAAAACTCTTTGTTAGTGCGCCAAAGTCCACTATGTACCCATCTTGGGATAAAAGAGCTTCAATCTTTTCATGTGGATTTCTATCTTTTACTACATTGTGCTCTACTTTGCCTATCTCGTCTGCATCAATCTTTTTTAGAGTAGGAAATAATTCTCTAACTCTTGAGCTGAATAGATGATCAAGAGTAGAAATTTCTTCGTTGCCTACGCCAAGCACCATTTTTGGAACTCTTTTAATTATACGATTACGAATATCTTTTGAAAGAGTATTTGTGTAACGCAACACCATCTCTGCTGCTTTCTTTGTTTGTGTAGCTTTTTTCAAAGTATAGTTTGTCTCTATGTCTCCAAAATGCAATGTTTGCGCATTATTTCTGCTATTGGAGTTGAGGGTTGCAAAATCATCATATTTTTCAAGAAGAAGAATGCTTTGAATATTGGTGTATCTGCTCAGAACGTATAACAATGATGCTCCGCTAATACCTCCACCAACAATTGTCACATCATAATTACTTTCAACCACAGATAAATAGAAAATATAAATGATTTAGGCTTTTTGATGTTTAGTTGCTTTCTTAAACCTGTTAATTATTTTACTACCATTACAGGGCAGTTTGCCCTTTGAATTATTCCGTTGCTTATACTGCCCAAAATTACTCTATCAAAAAATCCTCTACCATGAGAACCAATTATAATCAAATCTATGTTTTTTGTTTTAGCAAAAGACAACAAAGTTCTCACAATGGAAGAAGTTTCCAAAATTTTGTAATTAAATGGAATATCTTTTTTTTGTGCTTTTATCTGAAGAGGTATGATTTCTTCATGTAGTTGTTTCTGGGCGAGTTTTAACAAAATATTTTCATAAGTTGTCTTTCCAAACCATCTAGTTGTTAGCACATCAATACAGGAAACAACATTTATCGTAGAATGGTATTTTTGGGCCACATCTAATGCAACATTGAAGGCATGTTTAGAGAAAGAAGAATGATCATAGGGAACAAGTATGTTTTTGAAAAGCATTTTCACGCCACGTAGATATTTCCTCTTTTATCAAGTTCTGATTCTTTTAATATTTGGTCAAGTTCAGATTTGCATTCACCATTAACAATTATGTAAAATGGGGTGTCTTTACCCGCTGATTTTCCTCCCGTCATGATTCTATTTGAAAATTCAAGAAACTGTTTTTTTGTATGATCACTTTTTAGGTTGTCACATGTTTTTGTTTCTCCAATATAGTGCAACCCAGTGTTGGCATCAAAGGCCCTTACATCGGGCTCAAAACTCTTTATCGTTTCACAATTTACATGTCCTGAACAAGCACAAGTAACTATCAACCCCATAGATTCAAAATAGTCCATTAATTTCATAACAAGCCTTTGATATTCATCTTTTGCCAAACTAAGTGACATTGTCAGTAATCCAACATTGAAATTTCTTCTTTTTGTTTGTCTACATCTAATTCTAACAAATCAGGTTCTTGCTCCAAGTCTGACGGATTCAAAGAGTATAATGCAAGTGGTTTGAATTGAATTATCTTGACACCGTTCTCGGATATTAATTCTCGAATTCGTTGTTCATGATCTTTTGGAAGATTCTCTGCAATTTTGGAATTAATATTAAAAAACTCTTTGTCATCATCGACTATCTCTACATTTCCCTTTAATTGATATCCAGATAATTCTACATAATCAATTACAGACACACTTACCCAGTTATTTTTTGTAAAATTTTGAAAAGATTTATGCTTAAAAATCTCATACCAATAGATTGCATCTTTATCAACATAAAATGAAATTCTTGGAGAAACGTTAGGAACTCCATGATTATTTGATGTGCCTACAAGTATCATTTTTTGTGTGTTCATCATTTCTTTTACATCAGAAGTTATACTTACCATACTGTATGTAAGTAGAATTTTCTATTAAATTCAATTATGATTATCATTAGTGGTGTTAATTGTCTTAAATATGGATTCAAAATACTGTTTCTGCAACAATTCACACTTTCAAAATCCTTCTAGTGGAACAATAAATTCAGCAAATATTTGTCGCAAATGCTGTGCAGTATTAATTCCAAATATGGCGAGATAAGAATAATTATTAAAATTGAATCAATAGTTGATAAAATTCCACGACTAGGACTTAGTATGGTGTTTTTGTGGTTTGGTTTAGACAAATTCATGATTTTTATCTATCTGGGTTTATGGCCACAGAACGAGTTCAAGGATTATTTCTAGTGGATTAATCTAGAGCACGTTTAACTGCTTGTCTGATTTCCCCTAATCGTTCTATAGTAACTTGAGTAGCTACTTCAGTTATCTCCGTTAATCTTTCTGGAGATGGAACACCAAAAAGTTTTATTTTTTCAGTCATGTAATTTGTTATTGTCTCTAGAATTTTTGCGTAAATAATTCCTATTACAAAATCATGGGGGCTTGTGAGTTCAAAATTCTCTTTTACGTTTTGATTTTTACTAAAATTTACAAGTTCAGAAATATCCTTTATTTTAAGATCAATGATTTTTTGCATCATTTGTCTATCTTCTGCAGTAATTTCCATGAATTGATGAAATCAAATTAATGATTAAAAGTTATGCTATATAATCTAAAACCTTCGAGGTGACTTGTCAAATTAGTTCGCCCCACAGAATTAGGCATGAAAAAAATAACCATAGCCCCATATTGGAATGTACCTAACGACTATAGTTATGATATTTTTTCCTTTTTTTGTAATGTATTATTTTCTTTTTACAGGTATTGGTAACAAATCTTGCTGGTTTTGTAACTTAGTTCTACTAAAATCAGAAATGCATTCCACATAGAAATTTCAAAACAAAAATTAATGGAACAAATGAGAAAAGCAATTACAACAAGACAAGATATGTTGTGGAGAGATTATTTGCATGGTTGAAGAATGGATTTCATAGAACAAGAATCAGATATGAAAAAATTGCAGAGAATTATTTTGCGTTTGTTGTGATTTCATCAATAATGATGTACTGGAGAGTATTGGGATGAGTCGGTTGTATTGTGTCGATTATTTTTTTTGCATTTGGTCCAGGAAGATTCAATGTGTATTTCAGTGGTACATCAAATTTATCAGAGTCAATCAATTGTCCATTTTGAAAATCATCGTCAATTATAAACATGGTAGTTATATGATTTAGTACAAGATAAGATCTGCCTGTAATCCCAGTTACATGACTATTCAGGGATTACTTCCAACTGGTACTAGTGTTCCACATGCATCAATTCAATAAAAAATGCAAAATTTTACAAGAATTAGAAGGTTAGATTCTAGTAACTCTTTTTTTCGTAGCTGAGTAGTTAATTCAGTCCTTCCTAATGGATATGCAAACTCACACCACTACGATACTATACTATGCACGATCTGTCTAATATAATAATCACTTTTTTTGGATGTTCTTTTATCCGTTTCTTAGATTCTAAACTATCAACACGCTTAAGTCCATAATTCTTGCAGAAAAATCCAACTGCTAATCTTT
>CAZBBN010000128.1:0-4523 GCA_964490195.1 uncultured Nitrosopumilaceae archaeon | reverse complement strand
TTCAGGACGCAAACACCAAAGATGTTTTGACATTGGCATATTCAAACAAGGAATCATTGGAGCTTGCAAAAAAAACTGGAAACTCTTGGTTTTGGAGTCGTTCAAGAAATAAGCTTTGGATGAAAGGAGAAGAATCAGGCAACACTCAAAAGATTAAAGAAATACTAGTTGATTGTGACTCTGATGCTATAATTTACCTTGTCGAACCGTCAGGACCTGCATGTCATACTGGTGAAAAAGTTTGTTTTCACAATAATTTGAAATAATTAGCATACAGGTTTGTAGTTATCTTCATCTCCTGGAAGAATCTCATCTGTTATCTCAAATTTCAAATTTGGATAGTTTGTCCCTCTAAATGCTACTGTCCAATTCCCAACTATGTCATCTGCTGTACATATACCTCTGACCTTTGATAGTTGAGGCTGTATGTAATAGTTGAATGCACTTTTCGTTTCCTCATCAAATGGAATTGTCTGGTAAACAGAATAATGTGTTTCATTTAATGGTCTTAGAAACGCAATCTGTCCTTTCTCTTGATATCCTAGACCTCCAATGATCAGAAATATCTTTTCACCAAGAACATATTTGCTACGATCAATCTGGAAAGGTCCTGATGTTATCCACTCTCTTGGTTTTGGGGTGTATCTATTTTCTAAATTATTTTTTTCAATCTCATCTAACTTTTCCTGAACCTCTGGAATTGTTTCTTCGCTTGGTCTTAATTCCTTATCTAATACATCTTCAACTTCCATTGTTGCTGATTCTTGATTAAATGCCAAAATAATGCCCAAAATTATCACAAAAACTCCAATGCCTACTGTTATACCAACAATCATACCTTTCTTCATATGATTGATTTTTATCAAAATCTCTAAAAACCTTACTCATAATTGAAAAATTTGTGAAAATATAGCTTTTTCTAAATTTTCCTCAAAAAATTTCTAATCTTTCTAGTTTTTCATAAACAACGGAAAAAATTTACATTATATTTTTATTGCCATAAAATTAAGTATTGCTTAACTTGATATTAGGATTTTTTATGTATATTATCACAGAAGATATTGATCTTGGCTAGAACCTTGCTGCAATGCAGAGAATGCAAAAAAGACTATGAGACTGCTTTCAAGTATGTCTGCGATGAGTGTTTTGGACCACTGGATGTAAAATATAATTTTCCTACAATTACAAAAGACACATTTTCCAATCGCGAGCATACCTATTGGAGATATTTTGAACTATTGCCAATAGAGAACAAATCAAATATTGTCAGCATTGATGCAGGAATGACTCCTCTAATAAAAGCAGACAATCTTGGAAAAAAATTAGGACTAAACAATCTTTACATCAAAAATGATTCTGTAAACCCGACATTTTCATTCAAAGACAGACCCGCAGGCGTTGCAATATCAAAGGCAAAAGAATTTGGATTGTCAGCTGTTGGATGTGCATCAACTGGTAACTTGGCATCAGCAACTGCTGCACATGCTGCCAAGGGCGGATTTCCATGTCATGTATTTGCACCAAGCAATATTGAGATGGCAAAAATTGCACAGGCATTATCATATGGCGCAAACTACATCGCAGTAGATGGAACATATGATGATGCAAACAGAATTGCAGCACAAATTGGTGACAGTAAGGGAATCGGTATAGTAAACATTAACATGCGCTCTCACTATGTAGAAGGCTCTAAAACATTTTCATTTGAAGTTGCAGAGCAACTAGGTTGGCAGGTACCTGATCAACTAATAGTTCCAGTAGGAAGTGGTGCAATGCTTAATGCAATTTGCAAAGGATTTGAAGAATTACAAACTACTTCATTGCTAAATGATGTATCCAATATGCACATGATTGCAGCACAACCACATGGATGTGCACCAATAGTTGACGCATTCAAGAAAAACTCCAAAGAGGTAATTCCAGTTGAAAACCCTGACACTGTAGCTAAAAGTTTAGCAATAGGTGATCCTGGTGATGGAAGATATGTTTTGAAGAGATTGGCACAGTACAACGGATTTGCAGAAGAATGCAACAATAAAGAAATCTTGGATGCAATACTACTTTTGGCTCAAACTGAGGGGATATTTACAGAACCAGCTGGCGGCGTATCTGTATCTGTTTTGCAAAAGATGGTAGAACAGGGAAAGATTGACAAAAATGACAAAGTGGTATGTTACGTTACTGGCAATGGTCTGAAAGCAACTGAATCAATCATGGAAGTTTTGAAAAAGCCTACAGTGATGAAGGCAGACATTGCAGAGATTTCGGCGGTAGTAAACTAATGGCAAATATTACATTTACAATTCCATCTGTTCTAAATTCTGGTGGTGGCGAGAAAAAGACTGAGATTTCAGCTGATTCACTGCAGGATGCATTTGCAAAAATCTCTGAGGTATTCGGTGATGACTTTAAGCGACGAGTCTTGGAAGGCGATGGCACTCCACGATCTTTGATTAATATTTACATTAACGGAAAGAACGCAAAATTCTCTAGCGGTATGGAGACTGTACTTAATGATGGTGATGAAGTGTATATTCTACCAGCAGTTGCAGGAGGATCTGAGGAATTATCAAAAAAGGAACTTGACAAATACTCTCGCCAGGTAATGCTAGAAGAGATTGGCTACACTGGTCAGCTGAAACTGAAAAATGCCAAAGTATGTGTTGTAGGCACTGGCGGTTTAGGTAATCCCATTACATCACGGTTAGCTGCAATGGGCGTTGGTACTTTGAGAATAGTTGACAGAGACGTAATAGAATTATCAAATCTGCACAGACAGACAATGTTTAATGAAGACGATGTAGGTCAAGTCAAAGTTGAAGTTGCAGCAAAGAAACTGCAAAAACTAAACCCTGATTGTAAGATTGAGGCACTGGCTGTTTCAGTTAATGACTATACAGCACTAGAGGTAGTTGAAGGCTGTGACGTTGTAGTTGATGCATTAGATAGTGTCAATGCTAGATATGCATTAAACAAAGCATGTGTAAAGTTTGGAATTCCGTTTGTAACTGGTGCTGCAGTTGGAGTGTCAGGTCAGATATTTACCATACTTCCTAAGACTACTGCGTGTTACTACTGCATGTTTCCATCATTAGATGAGGATTCCATGCCTACATGCAGCATTGAAGGTGTTCATCCATCAATATTGTCTATAGTTGGCGGAATGGAGGTAGCTGAAGCAGTCAAAGTAGTGATGGGAAAAAAGCCTAGTCTTTCTGATAGAATCTTGCATGTTGATATTGAGAATCTAGACTTTACTTTTACTAGAACATTTAGAGCCGAAGAGTGTCCTGTATGTGGAACTGGTAAACTAGAGGAGGTAGTAAAAGAGGAATTATTATTAGAAGAGTTATGTGGACGAAATCGCGGCAAGAGAACATTTTCCATCACACCTACAACTACATTTGATCTTGATGTGGGTGTAATAACTAACATTGCAAAGCAAAAGGGATTCTTGGTTGAGAATCAAGGTGAATTTGGATTGTCCCTGCGAACAAATGAAATATCAGTCAGCTTCATGAAAAAAGGCTCTGCAGTAGTAGTTGGACCAAAGGACGAACAGGATGCAATATCTCTGTACAAGGAACTATTGGGAAAAGCAATTGCAAAAACCAACTAATTTTTTGAAGACTTGTAATTTGGTGTATTTATTTTAGAAATTTTGTAATTGTCTAGAGTTTTGAAATCGCATTACTCAGATATCCAAGAGAATAATCATAAAAATTCAATCCTCTCACCCTGCATGTCTCCTTTACATTCATCAGTACCTTGTGAGACATGGCGCCACTCTCTGAACGATGACCATTGGTTATCTTTCTAATTATGACATTTGGCCTGATTGCCCTCTTTGCTGTATTGTTGTGATAGTCAGTATTTGTTATCAAAAATGTAAAGAGCATCTTTTTCTCTCGCCTTAGTCTCTTTACAAACCGCAGACAGTCTTTGTCAATATATTTTTTTGAAATGACTGATTGTATTCTTCTCTCAAGGTTTTTCTTTGTCTTGGCCCGGTCATCCTTTTTTCTCAATATTTGGTCATCATTCTGTGAGTCATATAGTATTTTTTTCAAGTGTTTTGCAAAGGATGCAAATTCTTTTGATGAATTCTTGTACTTGATTGTATCATCAATCTCTCGTGCATAATGGATGTGACATCGCTGTTGTGACCCCCCAACATGATTCCACGCAGACCATGAATCACTAGTCACATTTCCATCATACCCGTCCAGTATTTTCTTTGGAACCGATGATCCACTAGATTTATCAATCTCATAGATCACTGTCCATTTCCTTACAAATGCCCACAGCCAGTAGTTCTTGCCATTTATTCTCCAGCCAGTCTCATCTCCGTGTATGTTATGTTCAGTTTTTAATTCCTCAATTAGTTCGCTGTATCTTTTGCCAAATGCTGCAGCTACTTTTGATATTGCATGATTAATGGTAGATTCAGTAAGGGTGTGGGCTTTCTCGCCTCAAAATTGTAAGTCAATTCTGGCAGGAAAATCTTCAAAACCTTTAAATCC
>CAZBBN010000127.1:2247-4555 GCA_964490195.1 uncultured Nitrosopumilaceae archaeon | reverse complement strand
TTTAGATATAGTAATAATTAATAGAATTATTCAATTAGTTTTCGGTAATAAAAAAATACTGTAAGGAAAAATTAAAGATAATAGTAAAGTTACATATAAACAAATACTTATAATTTCTAATCATTTTGATTCAAACATGACACCAATTGGAGTTTTTGCAGTTCAGTTAATAGAGTTCAAAGAGAACACATTTTCAGCAAAAATATTAGATCCATCAGATATCGAAATATTATCTCAAGAAATTAATGAAGAAAATACTGAAGAAGAATTCGAGGTTCTAGAGACTGGAACTTACAAACTAATTATTCAAAGTAACAGTGATGAAGAAACTCATGTTTTCGGAGCTATAGGACCACTTCCAGATTCAGGAAAGAAAACACTTGGATTTATTCCAGTTTATGTGATTGTTGCTGGGATGATAGGTTTAGTTGGGGTCGGAATAATCGGGATTAAAAATAGAAAAAGATCAGTTTAGATAACTATCCATTTTTTCAAGACCGTTAATTGTAGCATCAAAATTATCACTATTTTCAACTACACTATTGAGTTTCTCAGAATTAGCTGAAAGCAAAAATTGTTCCCCATCAGATTTTTTGAAAATGAATCCATGTTCAATCAAATAAGAAAGTCTATCAAGAACATCATTTTCAGATATCGAAGCTTTTTGTGCCAAAAATAAACATTCTTTTTCACCATCTTCAAGTTCTGCCAAAATGGAGGAAGTGATAGGATCAAACATACAATCCACAACTTTTTCTTTATCAAAAATATCATCCATTTGCACATTCCATAAAATTTAGAAATTATTAACTTTTTTAATTCTTTCATCCAATAAGATAATTAAGAAAAAGGAGTTTGCAGGATCATGCAAAAACTTTGCAGTCAAGACAAATCAGGAAAAGGAGAGCACTGTTTTTGTATAGATATAGATGCTCAACGAGGAATCAAAAAATGCTGTAAATGCAACTTGTGGAATATTCAGGGAAATGACTGGACAGAAGATGAAGATTTCAGATAATTTGAATCAAAAAGGTGTCAAAACGAAGCCGAGACCATATGACATCTGAAGACGGTGGAAAATCATTCAATTTGGTGCCTAGTATGGTTTTTATCGGGGTTTCTTTGAATTTTTGAATACTTGAGTACTCAAGAATATAGACACATTGTAAGGATTGTGGGTAATGATATCCCTGGAGAGCGAAAAATGCTTGTAGGATTAACCCAGATCAAAGGAATAGGATATAATTTTGCCACAGCAATTCTAGACACATTAAAAATTAACACAAATTCCAATATAGGAAATCTTACAGAGGAGAATGTTCAGGCAATTGAAAAATTAATTACAGATCCAGTTGGTGGAAATTTCCCAACATGGTTTCTCAACAGAAGAAAAGATATTGAAACTGGTACAGATTTGCATTTATTGACATCAGATATTCCATTTACATTAAGAAATGATATTGAAAGAGAAAGAATAACTGCAAGTTGGAGAGGTTACCGTCATCTTAGTGGTCTGAAAGTTAGAGGTCAAAGAACTAGAACATCAGGTAGAAAAGGCGGAGCAGTTGGAGTTGCAAAAGGAGGAATGGCAGCTCCAGTAAAGAAGGGAAGTGCAGGAGCTCCGGCAGCAGAAGCAGCTCCGGCAGCAGAAGCAGCTCCGGCAGCAGAAGCAGCTCCGACACCGGAGAAATCAGAATAGGTGTTCTGAATGGGAGATCCAAAGTATCCACGAAGAGTTTGGAGAAAACCAAAGAGACCACTCAATTACGAATTAAAAATGGAAGAGCTAAAAACTCTCGGCACATTTGGATTAAGAACAAAAAGAGAATTATGGAAAGCACATACCGAATTATCACGTGTTAGACACCAAGCAAGATCATTGCTTGCATTAAGACAAGAAATTAGAGAAGAGAAAGAACCAATTTTAATGAAATCTCTTGCAAGAATTGGGTTGGTAAGTAATGATGCAACATTAGATGATGTACTTAACCTAAATGCTAATGATTTACTTTCACGTAGATTACAAACTATTGTAACAAAGAAGTTAGGATTTAAGACACCATATCAAGCAAGACAAGCTGTAATTCATGGTCACATTATGATTGGAGAAAGAAAAGTAGACATCCCATCATATACTGTGACAGTTGCAGAAGAAGATAGTATTCATTTTACACCAGAATCTAAAATCCCAAACATGTTAGAGAAAACAAAATCAAAAGAGCCAGAAGTAGAGGCTGCTGCTAAAGAAACTGTAGAGGCTGCTGCTAAAGAAACTGCAGAGGCTGCTGCTAAAGAAACTGCAGAGGCT
>CAZBBN010000127.1:0-2147 GCA_964490195.1 uncultured Nitrosopumilaceae archaeon | reverse complement strand
AGAGGCTGCTGCTAAAGAAACTGCAAAAGATGAAAGTTCCTCAGAATAATCAAAAAAATAGGCTTATCAGTAAATAACCCCAATTATCAGAGAGAATAATATGTGTTCAATTATCGGCTACTGTGGAAAAATTAGTGCAGCACCAATTCTCGTTAAGGGATTAAAAAGAATGGAGTATCGTGGATACGACAGTGTTGGTGTTGCAACAGAATCAGAGAATAGAATTGAATTAAAGAAAAGTATCGGAAAAGTTGATGAAGTAAATTTAAAAATTCAATTAGACAGCATGCCAGGAAAAATTGGCATAGGCCATACCAGATGGGCAACTCATGGAAAAGTAACAAATGCAAATGCGCATCCTCATCCAAGCAATTCTGGAAAAATTGCAATAGTACATAATGGAATTATAGAAAATTTTGAGGAATTAAAACAACAATTAGAAAATGAAGGATATAGTTTCAAAAGTGAAACAGATAGTGAAATAATTGCAAATTTACTTCAAAAAAATTATGAATTAACAGAAGATGTCAAAGAAACAATCATGAAAACAGTTTCAGAGATCAAAGGACATTACGCATTTGTTGCAATGTTTGAAAACGGCCAGCTTGCAGCAGCAAGATATCATGAACCATTAATCATTGGAGTTGGAAAAGACGATTTCTTTTTGTCAAGTGATGTTTTAGGATTCATTGAGTATACAGATGATGCAATTTACATGGAAAATGGAAATTTTGTGATTTTAGAAAAAGATAAATTTCAGATTTTAGATTTTGACGGCAATCATGCAAAATATGGAATAACAAAAGTATCAAAAGAATTTGGAGATGCTTACAAAGGAGATTATGCACATTTTACATTAAAAGAAATTTATGAACAACCTGAAACAATTTTGAAAGCTGGAGAAAAAACGGTAGATGCAATAGATAAAACGGTAGACTATCTAAGACATTCAAAAAATATCTACATCACAGGAAGCGGAACAAGTTACAATTCTGCATTGATTGCAAAACAAATGCTATCAAGATATGCTAAAATCAAAGTGGAGCCTATCATGTCAAGTGAACTTCAGTTTTCACCAGACAGTATTGAGGAAAATTCAATCCTAATTGCAATATCTCAGAGTGGTGAAAGTGCGGATGTATTAGAAGCTGTAAAGATTGCAAAAAAAGCAAATTGTAAAATCATATCTATTGTAAATCTACTTACATCATCACTTGCTCACGAAGCAGATGTAGTTATTGGAATGAATTGTGGACCAGAAATCGGAGTTGCGGCGACAAAGAGTTTCACAGCACAACTTGTAATAATTTACAAAATTGTAGAGAAATTAAGTAATGGTGAGATAAAGATTAATTTTGACAAGATTTCCGAATCAGTTTCAAAAACATTGGATAAACCAATAAGAATTCAAACAATTGCACAAAAATTGAAAAATATTTCAGACATCTATGTTCTAGGAAGAGGAGTCCATTATCCTATTGCCATAGAGGCTGCCTTGAAATTAAAAGAGCTCACATACATTCATGCGGAGGGAATACCCGGAGGAGAATTAAAACATGGACCACTTGCATTGATGGATGAAAGTGTTTTTGTGTTAATAATTAATCCAAACGATTCAACATATTCAGATACTCTAACTAGTGCAAGAGAGATTAAAGCTAGAGGAGCAAAAATTATTGGAATTTCAGATGTAGAAAGTGATGTATATGATTATTGGATAGAGATTTCCAAGGTTGAAGAATCAATGTATCCAATTTCAGAAATAATTCCAATACAATTATTGTCATATTATGCAGCACTTGAAAAAGATACAGACCCAGATTATCCTAGAAATTTGGCAAAATCAGTTACAGTGAAGTAAATAATCGATGATATTCTTTTTCCACCAAGTCTAAATATTTTGTAGAATCATTTCCAGTTTTTATCATGGAAGAAATAATGCTTCCACCAGCACCTACACCTTCTTTTGCAAACCCTTTTGAAAATGCCTTTAGACCAGAATATCTAGAATTTTCTAAACCAGGATTTACAGAAATTACAGGAATGTCAACAATTTTTTCAACTATATTCGTAAAATTCGCACTTTCATCATTTGTAATGTATGAAGTGGTTCCAATTACAGTATTTTCTTCATTGAAACCTATTTT
>CAZBBN010000126.1:0-4637 GCA_964490195.1 uncultured Nitrosopumilaceae archaeon | reverse complement strand
GACCTCTTGAAATCCTCCAAAAAGAGGTTGAGAACGCCGGCATTCAACACGTCGTCGCATCATGTTGAGCCACATGGTGTATCTTGATTGCATGCAGAAAGAGATGTATGCAAGGGGAGGCACTAATACCACCAAAATGGCAACGCAGCAGACGACTGTGACCATAAAACTCGGCAACACTGGTTTCTGCAAAACCCGCTCTGATGGCAACAGATGAGGACGGAACCGAATGAAAAGTAGAACCCGCTATGCTTTAGGGGAGTATGTCAGAGATACGCAATCAAAAACAAACGGGTTTGCAATCCAATTATTTTGAGCATACCACTATAACCAATTAAAAAAGATTAGGCACAAAGATGCCAGTATTTTTAAATTAAAAAGTGGTTTCAGGCTTTATCGGGCTTTCCTGCTCGCATCTGTAAAAACAAACAGAAAATTTTCAAAATAAAAAAGATCGCTTGAAATAATTATTTTAAATAAATCACATCAATGGAGTTGTGATAAATCCTACAATGAGTTCAGCCATAAAAAGGAACAAACTTTTTGGGAATTTCATGAGACTCAATAATTCTTCTTAAAAATGGGATAAAAAATAGTGATGGTTTGGAATAAACGATCATTGTTTGTAGGTAGGAAGAAGATCACATCATCAAAATATTCCAAATTCATTGATTTTAGGGCCATCTATAATTACTAATTAAGAATTCTAAATTCATGGTTAAGTTAGGACTGATTCAAACCAAATCGTATGATTCAAATCAAAAAGGAATATCAAAAGTTTCAGAGAACTTAAAAAAACTAGGGAGAAAAGAGACAGAAATTGTATGCCTACCTGAGCAGTGGCTAAAGAATAACGTGATTGAGGATTTTGATTTGGAGTTTTTAGAATTTAAGAAAATCGCTAGAGATTTTGCAATGACAATTATTCCAGGAGCATTTTATGAAATCACAAAAAATACATCAATTATTGCCCCAGTAATTGGGCCTGAGGGAGAATTCATAGGCAGACAAGAAAAAATCCACCCTTTTGATTATGAACGAAATAATGTAAAACCAGGAAAAGAGGCTAAAATTTTCAATACTGCATGTAAGTTTGGAATAATAATCTGTTATGACATGGTATTTCCCAATGTTGCCAACGTTCTAGCAAAAAAAGGAGCCCAAGTTCTATTGTCGCCAAGCAGAATAGTCAGAAGAGGTATTGTACCTTGGCAGATGTATGTTCAGGTCAGGGCATTGGAGAATAGAATACCCATACTTGCTGCAAATGTAGAGAATCAAAAATTTGGTGGAAGCAGCGTTATTGTAGATTTGTCAGAAAATAACAAAATTGTAACAACAAAAATGATCAAATTAGATGGTGAGAGTGAAAGAAGTAAAGAATTCACACTTGATAAATACGAGCAAAGTAGAAAAACCAGATTTTCAGATTCAAATACTTTTCAATAGTTATTTACCAGCAACAAACTTTTCACATTCAGCTTTTGCTTGTACATCTGAAGTTTGTTCTATTGGATGTTTCATCAAATAAGCACTGGCAGGTTTAATTGGACCACCAACACCTCTATCTAGTGCAATTCTAGCTAATCGAATTGCATCAATTACAATTCCAGCAGAGTTTGCTTTGTCATCAACTTCTAAACGAACTTCCATGTTGTAAGGAATGTTTGCCCATTGACGACCTTCAATTCTCATAAACATGAGTTTAGTGTTTCCCAAAAAGGGAATAAAGTCAGAAGGGCCAACATAGATTTGATCATCATCCAATCTTTCTTTGAGTTGACTTTGAACACTTTCTGTTTTAGAAATTCTTTTTGAAGCTAATCTGTCTTGTTCTTTCATATTTAGAAAATCAGTATTTCCACCAACATTGATTTGGTAAGTTTTTTCAATTTTAGTTCCTCTGTCACTGCATAATTTTGCTAATGTTCTATGAACGATAGTTGCACCGACTTGTCCTTTGATATCATCCCCAATACAAGGAATGTTTTTTTCTTCAAACTTTTTTGCCCATTTTTCATCAGATGCGATAAAGGAAGGAATACAATTAACAAAAGCAGTGTTAGTATCAAGGCAGATTTGAGCCCAAAATTCTGTTACTTTGTCTGAACCCACAGGTAAATAAGATACAATGATTTCAACACCAGATTCTTTGAGGATTTTTTTTACTTCATCAGCAATCTGTTCTGATGTTTTAGAGCTTTCAATGGGCTTGATTCTATTTTCAACCCATACCCCAACACCGTCTAATATTGGGCTTTCGTAGACTTTAGCATCTGTTTTGGGCATTTCGTCTTTAGGAATCCAGTCAACCATGTTTGGGTATTCATAAATGGCTTCGTTGAGTAATTTTCCAACTTTGTTTTCACCTACGTCAAATCCACAAACAAAATCAATGTCATGAATACCATATCCGGCTAATTTATCATGAATAATTCCTGTAACTTCTTGAGAGGGGTTTCTACGATAATATTCTATACCTTGAATTAATCCAGCAAAACAATTTCCAATACCTACCAAACCAACTTTGATTCTATCAGCCATGTGAAAATTGGTGTTATTAGCTGGTTTAAAGTTTTCTTAGAAGATCCAGAAAATGTTTCAATTAAGGCAGAATTTTATACTTCCCATTGACGAATGAAATCATGATAGAACTTGGCCGTCCTGTAAAAGATATTGAAATTGATTCAGACACAAAGATAGAAAATATTTTTGATGAATTATCAAAATCAGGAGGTTTTGAATCTGTAAATCTTTCTGAGGGTTTAGAGATTTTAACTGAAATGATTTCAGATAAACAGTGTCTTAGATTTGTATCATTTGTAGGAGCTGTTGTTTCAACAGGACTAAGAGGAATTATAAAAAATATGATCAAAAACAAATGGTTTGATGTTGTAATAACTACTTGTGGTGCACTTGATCATGATATTGCAAGACATTTTTCACATTACAAAGAAGGATCATTTACAATGGATGATATGGAATTGGCAAATCAAAACATCCACAGATTAGGAAATGTGCTTGTTCCAATGGATAGTTATGGACCACTAATTGAAGAAAAGATGCAGGCTTTTTTAGAAGAAGAGTATCAAAATGGTACAAAAGAGATGACCACTGCAGAGATTTGTAGAATGATTGGAAAGCATTTAGGAGAAGATTCATTTCTTTATTGGGCATACAAGAATAATGTAAGCATAGTAGTTCCAGGAATTATGGATGGAGCCGTAGGTAGTCAAATTTGGCTTTTTGCACAAAAACATAATGATTTCAAACTAAACATGACAGGAGATGCAGATTTACTTTCAGGATTTATTTTCAAAGCTGAAAAATCAGGAGCATTTATGATTGGAGGCGGAATTTCAAAACACCACACGTTATGGTGGAATCAATATAGAGAAGGATTAGATTATGCATTTTATATCACAACAGCACAAGAATTTGACGGGAGTCTTAGTGGAGCATTAGTTAGAGAAGCAATTTCATGGGGCAAAGTCACACAAAAAGCTAAACAATCAACACTGCATGCAGAAGCAACTACAATCTTGCCATTTATTTATGCAGCATTAATTAGAAAATTACAAAAATAGATCGGAAATTAGATAAAAGATATTATCTAATCAAGACAAAGATAGTCTATTGATTCCTGAAATTAAAATTAAAGAGATAAAACCATTGAAATTGGAAGATGGCTATCTAATTGATGGCTTCCCGTCCGTGGGGTTTAGTAGTGCCATTGCAACTGAATCTATGATCAATACATCAAATTTTGAATTAGCAGGAGTTGTAGATTCTGAAAGTTTCCCGCCAATTAGCATTATAAAAAATGGAAAACCAAATTTTCCAACTAGGATTTTTGTTAATGAAAGTTTGAAAGTTGGGGTGTTTTTATCATATCTAACTCTCGAACAGTCTTTTCATAGAGTCGCAGCTAATGCAATGTTAGATTGGGTAAAAAAACACAAAATAGGATTAATCATCAGTAGTGTTGCGATTAAAGATTCTAAAGGAAATGGGGAGATGATTGGGATTGGCAGTACTGAATCAGCTAGAAAAAAAATCAGAGATGCGGGATTGAAAGTGTTAGAACACGGAACTGTTCCAGGAATTCCAGGAATCCTGTTAAATGAAGGGAGTATGACAGAGCAGGATGTCATTGTCATAATCTTTCATACGAATGGAGAAGGACCAGACTTCAAATCAAGTGCAAATCTTTGCATGGCAATGTCAAAATTGGTTCCAGGAGCTTCATGTGACATCCCATTATTGCAAAAAGAAGCAGAAAGAGCAGAAGAAGTGATCAAAGAAGCACAAGAAGAATCAAAACATCTCAAAGATTCTATGTACAGATAGAAAAATTTCAATTATGTTTATTTCATTATTTAATTTCTCGTAGTTCATAGATAATGGAACAGTTTTTAGAATTTGCAGTGTTAGTTATTGTCATTTCAGCATCAGGAGTAATGGCACCAGGTCCACTTTTTGCAGCTAATATATCATACGGATTAAGAGAAGGTACAAGATCGGGAATTAAGATGGCAATTGGCCATTCAGTTGTTGAATTTCCGTTAATCATATTATTGGGAGTAGGAGTATTTTCTTTAGAAATATTTCCAGAATTTAGAAAAATAATTTCTATT
>CAZBBN010000125.1:0-4664 GCA_964490195.1 uncultured Nitrosopumilaceae archaeon | reverse complement strand
GGAAGAATCATACAATATTTCTACAAAAGAAAAATCAGTAGAGTGAGGTCACAACAGCTAAATATTTTCATATTTTAATTATTTTTTTAAAACAACATAGGATGTATAGTTATGAATTGTATTGGTTTGAGAGTATTTTGTTTCTTTAAAATCATATTCATCAAAGAATTTGACAGCATCATAGAATTCAGAGCCAATAACCAAACCATTTTTGAGTGCAGCGTAATTTATTTTTGAACAACGATTAACAGTTGCTCCAAAAATATCATTCACTGAAGAAGTAGAAATTTTTGCTATTCTAACTAGTCCATATGTTGCACTTAATCTATAATTAAACACAGGCAAATTTTTGTTTTTAATTTTTTTAATTATTTCAACAACTTTTCTTGCATCCTTGTCAGATACAACAAGCTCGATTTTTGCTAGAGGTATTGATTATAATCCACTAGAACCAACACGGGAACCTTTTGCCTCATCATAAATATTACTATCATCTAAATTTCGTTTATCAATAACATACATTCCCAATATATTCAGATTTGTCTTAAGTGTGGGGAAAGTTTTTCTCTTAATTATTGCCTCTATCTTTTTCATAAATTATTTCCAAAAAAGGGCTATTTATGAGAAGGGATAGTTATCATCAGTAAAAACTAGATTGAATTAGAATCAAGAAAACGATTAGGTACGATCAAGGTGTAAAAAAACCATCTAGAAAGACAAGCAAAGTACAAGTTAAAGACTAATAAGGTAATGTACCGTACAATACGGTATGATACGAGCAAGACTAACATACGTACCACTGGAAGTAGCAGATCAATTCGAAGATTTTATCATACAAAGAGACGAGCAAGTTCTGGATGCAGTAAAAGCAAGAACAAGGGATTTTAGCACACTGTCTTTGATAAAGTTGCTATATCAACTAAGAGGGAATCCCATGACATTTTCTGATTTGTATTCAAAATCAAAGATCAGAATGAAAAAGTCATTTCTAAACTATCTACATCTATGTGTAGATTACAACTTTATCAAAAAAGAAGCAGTTGGTTCAAACATGATCTATACAATTACAGACAAAGGACGAACTATGTTGAATCTGTTTATGCAGAAAAGTAATTAGACGTAGCCAATCTATATTCTTTTTATTAGACGCTTTTTTTAATCCATATTTGGTGTGGACCACTCTAGAATGAGAACACCTTAAACTTTACACTTTTTAGACGATTTTGGATGCCAGTAGACCAAATAGTATTGGATGCTGTTCAAAGAATTGGTACTGCAAGACATACTTATGGAACAAGAAGAATGGCAGCACCGGTATCAAGAGAATTGCAAACACCAGTAAACCGCAAGAAGATACAGAGAACATTCCACAAATTGAGCGGGATTAAGTCTGCAAAGACCAAAAAAGACATCAAATTATCAAAAAAGAAACTGTTCAAACCAACTGCACCAAACCAATTGTGACAGACATGACTTACGTCTGGTGCGGTACAGATGGTCAGTATTACTGCTTGAATGTTTTAGATGTGTTTACCAGACGATGGATCTCATACTCCTTTGATGTGGCAGCATCAAAAGATGCAGCAATTGATTCTATCACCAATGCAATAATTATGGCAAAACATGACTATGCCAAATTAATCATTCGAACTGACAATTATTCTTAGTACATTAATAAAAAATTCAGGGAATCAATTGTTATTGTTGGTGCAAGACAGGAGTTCATCTGGCAGCACACTCCACAGCAAAACAGACATGTCGAGTAATTTCACAAGACGCTCAAAAAAGAGTACATCGGGCAGCACAAGTTTGTAAACTACCAGGTAGCAGAGATGGTTCTTGCAGATGCATTTACAGATTACAACCATTCCAGGATTCATTCATCTTTGGGATACGTCACATCAGACGAGTTTGTCAAATCATGGGAGATGAAACATGAATGAAAACAATATTATGTAAAAATATGCAAAAAACGTTCTCATTTCATGGAATCCAGTCCACATTCTTGAGAGTCTACTACCATTAAAGTAAGTGTGGTTCTGATGTTTGGAATTTGACGAATTTTCAAAGTAATAATACTTTTGAAATCATCTGAATTTTCTGATTCTAGTTTCACTAGTATGTCATATGTTCCCATAACTCCTATGATCTCTTTGACCAAATCTACTGTCTTTAATTTAGTAATAACTGCTTTTTCAAAACCCATATCACAGACAATCAAAACATAAACTACACATTACTAATCACCACTTAGTCGCTAGAAACTTCATCAGCGCATTTTGAAGAACAAAAATTACTGGACATGTCTTGAAATTCCCTGCCACAATGAAGGCATTCCTTGATAAGTCTCATTTTATAACTAGTGATCAAGTCAAACATATACTTTAGTCAAAAAATCATTCCTATTCGGCCCAATTTGCATTACATTTTCTGCAATGACCACGTAAACCATTATGTTGATGCTCAAAAATTACATAGGTTTCAGGAGAATTACACTTTGGACACTGCTGTTTTTTCAGAAGACATTAGTCACTTGTCTAAGTTTGGGTCAAACCCAGTATCTTTAACAACAAAATAAAAAATTTTACTCCAAATAGATTTCTTTTCTGATTTCTCTTCTGGCACAAATTAGAACAATCGAATTATTATTTAAATCAAAGTTATAGTTATTTCTCCAGTTCTGTTAAAATTTCTTCAGATAAAATCTAAATATATCTGAGGCTTGGGCATAATTATTTCCGATTTTGATTAGTTCCTGAAAATAATTTAATGAAAAAAGATAAGGATCCCTCTTCCCTAGATTCACTGTTCACATGAAAACAAAGAAGGTAATCCTCAGCAAGTTAAGATGCTAGTCATGATTCATTGGTGTTTCGTACCTGGTCGGGTCACTATCACTATATCGTGATATTCCAAGACAGGAAGACCATACATGTACCCAACTACGGCAATCCTGCGTTGTTTTGTGGTGAGGATATGGATGAGAATTCCATCCAACAACGCCTTGCACTATTATTTTTCACTTGAAACAAAATGCAACCAGAAGATAATGAAGGCATGCGGACTGCACTAACTGCCAAACAGGAGGACATTTGACAGGCGATTCAAGTACTACCATTCAAAGAAATGATTGGTACAATGGGTGGTGTGTTTATGTCAGAAAAATTAATTGAGGACACAACTGCATCACTGGACAGCTCGCTGATAAAGGCAAAGGACCCAGTCTGGCACAAATCTAACATGAAGAACAACTGCATACCAATATCTGGAATCGATGTAGATGCAAGATGGGGATTCTCAAGGACCAGGGGTTGGGTGTTTGGATACAAGCTGCACATGTCATGTTCCACTGGTTCACTGATAGTTCCACTGTCTGCTGATTTTACCACTGCAAACATTGCAGACTGCCAGATGATGAGGCCAAAGCAATTAAAATTATCAGCAAAGCACTAGCTCAGAATCCAAATTATCTAGAATGGCTAAAGACCCAGAACTGGGATGGAAAATTACCATTGGTAGTAGGTGATGGCGGGACACCATTTATTCAGATTCCAGTCAATCCATGATGAACAAAAAGGTCTAATCATAAATATCTCAAAAAAGGGTTTTTCTGCTACCTAATTTCGAAGAACAGGGTGTCTTTGGTTACAGATGCTGAACAATAACTAATCATAATCTTAACATTTGTATTCTAGATTAACTGCAATTTTAGTAAATATGGCTGAGGATGAAATTACAGAGATTTCAGTAGGAGAATTTGAAACAATTCCACAGCTTTTGGCATCTTCAGAATCACTTCAGATAGCATTTGTTTTTTTAATTGTTGGTTTGATAGTTATTGGAGTAATTTACCGCAAATTCTCTCATTGGGTTTTATCTCAAAAATTCAACTATACACGACCACACCTTTCGAAATTCGTTCGCAAGGCAGTACTGCCGTTTTTTGCAATAGCTCTAGTTTCATCCATTAATGTGTACATACAAACTGCTGAGCTGTTTGGAACAGAGAACATCATTAATAATACAGGCGTGTTAGATCCTGCCGAAAAATTTGCAAAAATTCTTAATTCTATCAACATACTGGTAATTGGCTGGACAGTATCCCAGCTAGTTCCAATTGCTTTAACAAAACGGGAGAAGTCAATTCTGGAAAAAGAAGATTACGAAAAGTGGTATGACATGCGAGGGTTTACTGACGACGATGATTTGTTCCACAAATGCTTCAAGTGGACTCCACCACAAACAACTCCTTACGACATGAAAGACGAAGAATTTCAAAAATATATTCAAACAGAGGAGGGTCTTAAATTTCTTGAAAAATATCGCACTTCCAGAGGTTTGCCTGTTGGTAGTTATAATAAACTAGTTGATGATCCATTTGAAGAATGGAAAAGATCAGAGAGAATAAAATATGAAAAATACTATAAAAATTGCGTAACTGGAAAAAACCAGACGGGACAAAAACTAAAACCAGGTGCTGTGCCAGAAGAAATTTATCCAATTGACATATGGCGAGAACAAAAGAGACAAAATAACTATGACTCAATTATTCCAAGCTCAAGGCCACCAGGATATGCAAGAAAACAAAAAGAAGGAGTTCCTAAATCTGCAAAACAAATTCTCCCAATAGGAATTTTTGTTCTCACAGTACTTGGTGTGGTCAC
>CAZBBN010000124.1:0-4719 GCA_964490195.1 uncultured Nitrosopumilaceae archaeon | reverse complement strand
CCGGCTTGTTCGCGAAACTCACCCAGGTGCTCAATCACGCTCAAGAATGTCTGTTCGAACCTTCTCTAATAATTTTGATCTTCTCATTTTCAATTTCAATTATTGTTGACTCTGCTTCACTTGTAATTATTCCTCCGTCAATAAATATATCATAATCTTCTATATTTCTAAGACATTCATCAGGATTTGTAAATGATGAATGTCCGGAAATATTTGCACTAGTACCTACAAGAAAGTTGCACCTCCTCAATATTTCTAAAGTACATTTATGATTGGGAACTCTGATGGCAATTTTGTCGTTTAAACATAATGATTTTTTCAAATTCTCATCTATTAATTTTAAAATTATTGTAAGTGGTCCTGGCCAAAACCTTTCAATGATTTTTTCTGTGTTTTCATCTAAAAATGCAATTCTTTTTACAATCTCTACTGAATACACCAAAACTGGTAATAGTTTAGAATCATCTCTAGATTTTATAGCATAAATTTTTTTCACTGCTTCTTTGTTATATGGATTACATCCTATCCCATACACTGTATCCGTTGGATAAACTATAATCCCTCCATTATTGAAAACTTTTAATGCTTTTTCAACTCCTTCTTGATCACATTTCACTTTCATTGTTCGTTCTATTTTTTTTTGTTTAATTATCATTTACTTTTGAATACATTTTTAATAGTATGGCGTTTTCATTTGTGAAGTATGTCTAATCCTTCTGATTATGAAGACACCGAATTTGAAGATGATTTTGATGATGAATTTGATGAAGTAGATGACTAAATATTTAATCCAAAATTATCTGCAAAATTTGTAAATGTATTATATGCTTGAAGAAACTCTCTGCCTGTCTGACTAATTCTATATTTGTTTGACCCTTGAGTGTCTACTTGTTCTAAAAGTCCTTGTGAAACTAGAGTTTTTAGAATTCTTGAAATTCTTGAGTGTGAGATGTTTGCTTTTCTAATTAGGTATGTTACTGTTGCTCCATCCTCGTCTTGTAGATCATCTCTGGTTGTTGATAGAATATCGCCAATAATTTTCATATGTGTTCTATATTCTGCCATTTCCTCAATAGAATATCTTTGTAATTTCTATGAGAGCACATTGATATTTTCCAATATACTAAAAAGATAAAAGAATTTGACAATTTTTTATTTCTACTTTTTTTGAGCCTACGCCCAAATTATTCAAAATCATCATCAAATTTTATCCTAGTCAATGGAACTTTACTCACTGGAATGAACAATGCTACCAATCCTCCAATTTTGATTGTCATTGATGCAGTGTATAATATTGATTCTGGAAATACAAATGAATACCATCCTAAAAATTCGCCCAATGCTAAAAGCCCCAAGCCAACAGCGACTGAAATCGCTCCTTTATTTTTATTTTCAAAATATGATAACATTGTTTCAATGGCACCATATGTTAACAAAATGAATGAGACAGATCTGAAAATGTGCTCTAATTGAACTGAAGAAACTAAGAATAATGGTAAAATTCCAACTGATCTAAAATAACTCGATTTTGGAAAAAACGATTTTATACTGTGAGAAAATGCAATAAAAAAATATCCTATTGTTTGAATTGCAATTCCTAAAGTTTGCACCCATCTTTCTATATTTCCAGATTTTATAACAAAGTCTTCTATTGTATAACCCATCCATATAACAAAAAATCCCAAACTAATTGACAAAAATGCAATTGATAATCTGAACAATGTTGGACTTCCAGTATTTCTAAATCCAATAATTGACATCACTCCAATAGCTAATCCTACCAAAAATCCTACAAGATTAAGTATATTTTCTAACAAAAATTCCAATGATGTTTAGAAACTCTTTGAACTAATTATTTTAATCTGATGAATGATTTCACTATGTTGTTAATCCCATTCATCCAAAGATCCTGCAGTATGACCTTCAGTACTTCCAGTATAATCTCCAAGAATATCTGAATATTTAGATTCATTATGTGCTACAAATTTAACATATTCTCCATAACTCATGTCAAAATCACATGAACCACATTTTACAACAGAAAAATCCATTGCCAATTCAGCATCCTCTTTGCATTTTGGGCATTTTATCTTCATAATGACTTTGATGTTTGTTAATTATTATTACTTTAGATTCAAAAAAAGATAAAAGGAGTTCATTATTGATAATTTCTATGAGTCGAATTTGCACCAAATGTAAAAATTCCATTCCTGATACTGAACAACTGAGTGTCGTAGCTGAGAAATACCCTACATGTAACAAATGTTGGTCTGAATGGAAAGAATACCAAGTTATGGTGATGAATGAAATGAAACTAGACATGTCAATGCTTGATCATAGGAAATTATTGAAAAAACATGAGAAGATCTTTGTAGGTGTGTTATCTCCTGAAGGAGAAGTCATAGATTACACAAATGAGGATAATAGGAAACCTGATGAGCCTACAGACGTCTAAAATTTCAAGTGTTTTTTAGCATTATCTGGTACAACTAACATAACCTTTCTTTTTGAATTTTCATCTAAATTATTGATTATTTTTTTTACTGTATTGGCAAGAATTTCTTTTTCATTTTCTTCCAATGTCAAAAATACTTCTAAAATTCCATCCAAATTAAAAGCAATTAATTTTTGAGGCGACTTTGAGACTTCTACAATATATGCGGAGAATAATCCTTCTCTTTGCTCTTCTGAGAGAGTCGTTAAAATTTTAAGCCATGTTCTAAAAAGCTTTGAAAAATTGGGAAATGGGATGGTTGGACCTGCTTCTAATGCATTGTTTATCACTTCTTTTTGATCTGATTCAGATAAGGAAAAAAATTCCATCATTCTTTTTTTAAGAATTGGATTTCTTAGAAAATCCGGAAGATTAGCTAAATTAATTATTATGTTTCCAGCAAAATTTTCTCCTACCATCGATCTAAGCAAACTATTGCTGAATATAAAATCATGTGGTAATACTTTAGCTTAAATAAACGCAATAGAAGTTGCATTACATGACATCAACTGTAGTTGTTGGCGGATTTTTTGGCGATGAAGGTAAAGGAAAAATTATTTCTTATTTAGCAATAAAAGATAATCCTACAATTATAGTACGTGGTGGAGCTGGTCCTAATGCTGGTCATACCATTAGAAATGGTGATAAAGTGTATAAAGTAAGAATGCTGCCAAGTGGTTTTTTGAATAAAAATGCCCAAGTAATGATAGGGCCTGGGGTTGTAATTAATCCAGAAGTTCTTAAAAAAGAAATTAATGATTTTGAAGTTTCAGGACGTGCATTTATTGATAAACACTGTGGAATTATTGAGGAAACTCATCTAGTAAGAGATTCTAAGGGAGAATTAAAAGATAAAATTGGTAGCACTGGTTCGGGTACTGGACCTGCAAATGCTGATAGAGCCATGAGGGTTTTGAATCTTGCAAAAGATTTTGATTCACTATCTTCTCTCATCACTGATGTTCCTCAAGAAATCAACAATGCACTATCTAAAAATGAACATGTTTTGGTAGAGGGTACTCAAGGAACTTTTCTTTCTTTGTGGCATGGAACTTATCCATTTGTAACCTCAAAGGATGTTACTGCTTCTGGCATTTGTGCTGATGTTGGTCTTGGACCTACAAAGGTAGATGAAGTAATTGTTGTTTTCAAATCATATGTTACACGTGTAGGAACCGGTCCTCTTGAAAAAGAATTGTCTCTAGAAGAAGCAGAAAAAAAAGGCTGGTCTGAATTTGGAACTGTCACAGGTCGTCAAAGAAGAGCTGCGGATTTTGATTTTGATTTAGCTAGGCGTGCAATCCTGCTTAATGGTGCAACACAAATCTCTATTACAAAATTAGATGTCCTCTTTTCAGACTGTGCAGGAAAAACTTCCTTTGATGACTTGTCTGATGATGCAAAATCATTCATAAAAAATATTGAAATTGAATTAAACACGCCTGTGACAATTATTGGAACAGGTCCAGATGTTAATGATGTTATTGATAGAAGAAACTAGGCTCCAAAATTTTGGATAAGTTTAATTTGATAATCTACAACAAACATCTGTGGATAAATTACAAACAGCTACCATTGATAAATTACCACGTTACATTCAAGTGCATTCAACTTTAGAATTCACTAGGCTCGTTTGTGCACTTGAGCGTGCACCACGTATATCTTTTTTGCATGATCATAATGGGAAAAAAATTTTATCAGTGCAGATGGATATTCTAAAAGACAAACCCATTGTATATTATACTCCTTTAGAACATAATGGCCATTATCTTTGTTATGGACTAAAAGGTGGGAAGGAAGAATCTGAAATTGTAAATACTACTTCTGATGCAAGCAAACTTTATTCTCCTATTGTTAGAATTAAATCTCTTCCAAAGTCTTTACAACCAGGAAATGGTACTCTTGATAGGTATCAACCCATTGAATTAGAAGATATGTCTAGTCTTGCAAAACTTACTTGGGGTTTTGAAGATACACCTTTCCCTCTGTTCTTGTTCCCATGTAATGATAAATGGCTAATTGGAGTTTTTATGAATTTCAATGACGAAGGAACATCTTAT
This sequence comes from uncultured Nitrosopumilaceae archaeon, assembly GCA_964490195.1. GTDB lineage: Archaea > Thermoproteota > Nitrososphaeria > Nitrososphaerales > Nitrosopumilaceae > Nitrosopumilus. The sequence continues at coordinate 165 of CAZBBN010000124.1, read as the reverse complement.
TTCTGTCATGTGGTATTAGATTCTGATCCAGAAAAACCATTTCTAAAATTTTCAACAACAAATGGAACATTACCCACTTTTGTGGAAAATCCCTCAGAACATGGTTACTCCTATATCAAAATTATAAAATTAAAAGACACTCATCCACTAGTTGATTATGGTCAC
>CAZBBN010000123.1:0-4739 GCA_964490195.1 uncultured Nitrosopumilaceae archaeon | reverse complement strand
AGATAACGCATTCTATTTCTTGCAAGATTTTTTCTATCACCTAGTCTATCAAATATTCTCATCACTGCAATTGAAGTGTAAAGTAAATCTTCTTCAGGAGTAAATTCTTCTAATTGATGTCCAACATAGGATTTATTTCCCAATCCACCACCAAGGAATATTTTGAAGCCTCTTTGAGAAATTCCATCAATTTCTCTAATCTGTGGGATTAGTCCCACATCCACCATTCTTACCATTCCATGTTTCTCACAACACGTAAAATTGAATTTAAATTTACGTGGAAGGTTTTGAGCCATTGGATTTCTTAAAAAGAATCGTGCAGTTGCAAGTGCATATGGAGTTGAATCAAATTCTTCATCGGGGCAAACGCCAGATAATGGACTACACATTACATTGCGCACAGAATTACCACATGCCTCTCTAGATGTTAGGCCAACTTCGGCAAGACCTCTAAAAATCTCAGACACATCTTCTAGAATTACCCAATGGAGCTGAATGTTTTCTCTAGTAGAAAAATGTGCACTGCCAATAGAATATTGTTCACTTAGTTGAGATATTTTTTCAAATTGGTGTGGGAAAATTTCTCCGGCAGGTAGTTTGATTCTAACCATTGCATAGTCACCAGTCATTCTGGTGCCATACGCTCCATGTTGAAGTCTGAATCTTCTAAAACTATCCTCATCATATTTGCCTTGGCGGAATAGTTTTACTGTTTTAGCAAAATTATCAGCCTCTTCAATTCTAGCCCAATTGATTTTAGGCTTTACAGAATCAGGAGAGGATTGTTTAAGATTAGATAGTGTCAATACAAAGAAATTTAATTTAGTTTGGTTATAAATTTTTGATATAGGGATGTTTTAGTAGGAAAAATTTTGGAGATATACAAAATTTTCCGGCTTTTCTACCATGAAAAATAATAGGATTAGCCACACCTAATTTTTTAAAAAATGTGGGAAAGTATTAATTGTTCAGAGAATGAAAGCACGGCATGCAAGAAGCAACAGTAGCAGAGCAATCTAATAAAATTTTTACAGATGTACGTGAAGTTGAAATTACACGTGCAATTGCAAATGAATTTCACGAAATATTAATTGACAGAGCAGAGTCAGATGTCATCATCATAGGAGCTGGTCCGGCAGGATTAACAGCGAGCAGAGAACTCTCAAACATGGGTTTCAAAGTTCTCGTAATTGAACAAAATAACTACCTTGGCGGAGGTTATTGGTTAGGAGGATACATGATGAATCCAGTTACAGTCAGAGAACCTGCCCAGAAATTTTGGGATGAATTAGGAGTACCATACAAAAAAGTTGCAGATGGTTTGTATCTTACACCAGGACCCCACGCAGTATCAAAATTAATTGCAGCAGCATGTGATGCAGGAGTAAAATTCCTTCAACTTACAAAATTTGACGACTTGGTACTGAAAAATGGCAGAGTTACAGGAATTGTTGTGAACTGGATGCCAGTTTCAGCATTACCACGTAACATCACATGTGTGGATCCAGTTGCATTTGAAGCAAAAATAATTATCGATGCATCAGGCCATGACTCTGTTGCTGTAAAAAGACTAGTAGACAGAGGACTAGCAAAATGGAAAGGAATGGAGCCAATGCATGTCAATGATGGTGAAGAACATGTAGTTCACAAAACAGGAGAAGTTTACCCAGGATTAGTTGCTGCAGGAATGTCAGTCACTGAAACTCATGGGTTGGCAAGAATGGGCCCAACATTTGGTTCAATGTTATACTCTGGAAAAAAAGCAGCTGAAATAACAGCAGCAAAAATCAAAGAGTTAGAAAGATAAGTCAACAAGAGACATCTTTTTTGTTGAAAATATCTAAAATTATTATTTATGACGAACCCACAGTTCCAGAAATTCAATTAGACAAAATAAAAAAATTTCTAACAGATACATTTCCAGTTAAAATTGAAACGAGGGGGAATTTCTTCAATAATTTAGACGATGAAACATATGAAAAAATTGCCAGTACTAAAATTTCTTATATAAAAAAACCATTTCAGAAACATGATGCTTCAGTTGAAGATATTTTAATTGAAAAGAAGAACACAGACATGTCTCAAAAAGAAGAAATCCCAATATACGATGGAATTGAATTTCAAAAGATTATTTCAGAATCAATTCCAGAAAATGAAAATGATCTAGACATTCTAAATATAATTTTAACAAACAAGCTTACATGCACATTCGATGAAAGTGATTTCAAATATCATGCAAGAGTGATAATTGGTTCCAATCCAACAATTATTTCAACTACAGGCATGGTAGAAGCTCCTGCAAAACCAAAACAATACTATCTAGAGTTAATTACAAATATTTCAAAAGTAAGAATGAGTGAAATCAAAGAAAAATACAAGGGAAAATTTTTAGATTATCATGATTTACGAACATCAGAAGTTCTTGAAGGGTATTTCCTACAAGCTATTATGTATTATGAAACAGGTGATGCATTCTGCAGTGAAAAAAAATGTAGACTGCATAATGCTCACTGGCAGGAGGAATTAATTTACTCTCAACTAGAAAATAAAAAATTGTGCAATAGACATGCAGAAATTCTAAAAGAGTTAAAATTAATTTAGAAAGGATTTTATCTGATTTTGAATTTTCTTAGAGGAATTTATCAACAACTCAGATTCAGAAGGATCAAGAACAATTTCTTCAATTTCAAAAACCCCATTTTGGTTAATTTTTACAGGCACCCCCATTGCCACATTATTGCCACCATACTCCCCTTCAAGAACTAGGGATGCAGGTACAGACAGTTCTTTTTTCTGAATAATTGTTTCCAAGACATCATAGGTATTTTTTGCAATTCCGAAATGAGATCGGCTTTTGAATTTTCTTAGTTTTTTCCAATAATGTCTAAGTTCAGCAGTAATTATTGATTTTTCATCATCATTTAACATAGAAAAAAGAGATTTTCCATCAACACGGGTATTAGAAAACACAGGAACCATTGAATTTCCATGCTCACCTAGAACTAATGCATTAGCAATTGAAGATTGAGGGACAGAGAATTTTTCTGAAATTAAATATCGAAATCGACTTGAATCAAGACTAGACGCAATGCCAATCACTTTGAATCTTGAAAATCCAGATTCTTTTTGAAAAAAATAAGTCAACACATCAAGGGGATTTGAAATCAAAAGGACAATAGCAGAAGGACAATATTGTTTAATTTTTTCTGCAATTTTCTTTATCATGGCAATTTGTGAAACCATGTTTTCTGTCCTATCTTTGAAATAAAGTTTAGTACTTGCAGCAACTACAACAATATCAGAGCCAGACAATGCGGAGTAATCATCAGTTCCATGAATTGAAAATTTTGAAGTTGGTGGAATAGCATTTGCAATATCCAATGATTCACCAATTGCTTTGTCTTTTCTACGATTAATTAGCAAAACATCATCTAATGCATTAGATACACAAAGAAACGCTATAGATGAACCGACTCGGCCGCTACCAATAATTGAAATCAAGTAAAACACAACCTGTTTATTTTACAATCAAGACAGGGCAGTGGGTTTTCTGAGATACCCCATTTGCAACACTTCCTAAAAGAATTTTATCAAAACCACTTCGGCCATGGGAGCCAATTACAATAAGATCATGTTTTCTGGATTTTGCAAAAGTCACAATATCATTTACGACAGATTTTGAAGTAATAATTTGAGATTTGACAGAAATGTTATTTTTTTCTGCAAATGATTCTAGTTTCTCAATGTATTTTTTTGTAACCTTGCTTTGTTTTTTAATTAATTCTTTATCGGCTCTTGCATCATAATATTTGTGATGCCATGCATCTCCTTCAAGGCAGGTTAAGAGAGTAATATGGGATTGGTATTTTTTTGCTACATCCAATGCCACTTTAAAGGCTCTAGTAGATTGATTTGACAGATCAAAAGGCACAAGAATATTTTGAAACATTCTAGAATTCCTCCTTTTTACGAATACTTTCTCTCTGACGTTTATCATCTCGATTTGATAACTCACCTTCTAATTTTCTACTTAATTCATCGGCAATTTTTAGAATATCCCAACCAGAATCAGTGTAAATCAGAGTATTTTTAGAAGTTTTGACAGATGCAGTTACATCATAATGAGTTCTTGATCCCTCAGAGTTTTGAGATTCTACGGTAATTTTTGCTTCAATGATATGAGACAGTATTTTCTGAACTTTTTCTAGAGCAGTACCAAACTTCGAAGAAAGCACTTCATTTGCAGGTTCATCTTTAGATAAGCCAACTACATACAAAGGAACTGGATCAGACATATACCATTTATGAAAACTGGAAGTAAATATCTTTCTCAGTAATTACCAAATATGAAATTCAATGATGGTTGTATTAAGACTTAATTAAGAAATAAAAAACCAGAGTCACATTGGATGTAAAAAATATCAAATTGGCAGAATTAATTACAAAACCAATTAAGGTTAATCCAAGCACGGCATTGTTAAAAACTAGAGAGAAAATATTAAAAAATAAAGTAAAGCGCGTGATTATTGTAGATAAGAAAAAACCCGTCGGAGTCATTACAGAAAAAGACATTGCAAAAAAAATTTATGAATTAGGTTCAAAACCAATCAACTCTATCAAAGCAAAGGATTTCATCCATGGAAAACTATTCACATTAACTGAAGATAATTTCGTAAATGAATGCGCAAAGATGATGAAGAAACATAGAATCAGTCTAGTAATCATAACAAATAATGATA
>CAZBBN010000122.1:0-4742 GCA_964490195.1 uncultured Nitrosopumilaceae archaeon | reverse complement strand
ATCCCTTTGTTATCTAAATAATTATAATATCTTGAAATTAATTCTGTATTTGGATTTCCTTTATTCCATCTAAGCTCTTTGCCCTCAAATTTTCCATTATACAAATCAGATAAAGTACTTGCACCCTCTGAATTTATTACAGCAATCCTTGGGACTTTTTTAATCCATCCCCATTCATATAATTCTATGAGTGCTTTTCCGCAACTTGAAGTATTTCCCAACGCTCCGCCGGGATACACAATCCAATCTGGTGATTGCCAGTTGAGATATTCTAATGCTCTAAACGGAATTGTTTTCTGTCCTTCAATCCTAAATGGATTAATTGAGTTTACTGTATAACCATCATGATTTCGTGCATCTTCTAAGGACTGCTTTAATGCATCATCAAAATTTCCATCAACCTCTAAAATTTGAGCTCCAAACTGATATGCTTGACTGAGTTTTCCAGGGGCAATTTGTCCTGCTGGGATATATACATCACAATTGATTCCTTCATTAGCCGCAAACATACCTGCTGATGCAGATGTGTTGCCAGTTGATGCACAGACAATTTTTTTTGCACCAACCATCTTTGCATGAGTAACAGCTGTTGCCATCCCGTTATCTTTGAAAGAACCACTAGGATTGTATCCTTCAGGTTGTAACCATAAATTTTTACTTGTTATTCCTATGAATTCTGCAGCTTTTGACATTTGATATGGTTTTGATTGTCTTCCTTCTGCGCCATCTAAGGACACTAAATATTTTGAGCATTCTTCAATATTTTCAGTATCTATTTGACAAAAATTTAGTAATTCTCTAAATCTCCAAACACCGCTTTCATTAAAAATACTACCTTCAGAATTTCGCCTTTTGTAAAATACTTCTTTCAAATCTGTGGAAGGTTTGTTTTTATACTTAACATCTAATGGATGCCCCTCCGCACATTGTACGTTTGTACTCTCTACAGGATATTCTAAACCACATTGTGGATCAATACATTTTAGATACGCATCTCCCTGCATTGTCCTTACAAATAATTGATGATAATTTAAAGCAAATGTGTAACTTTTAGATAAGTCGAGCTATTTTTCCTAAACTTTAGATTAGATACAACCTAAAAATAATCATGATTACCTATAACGATCATCTCAAAAACATACTAATTCAGATACTTGAATCTTATAATTACCTAAAAGAAATCAAAGACAAACCAGGAGATCTTGATAATGTCAAAAAAGAGATGCTAAAAATTAATGGATCTCTCAAAGTTATTACAAATAAAATTGATGTTGGGAATATACCCTCATCTGATTTTAAGCCACTAAAATCAAAATTTCAAAAATATTTGCAAAATTATACCTTTGAGCAAGAAATTGATACAATAACTCCATTATATTCTGATGATATACATAGAGTAAAAAATATGAGATTGAAAATATTGGAATCTCTAGAAGATAAAAAAATGATTGCTGATGTAGAGAGTTTAATTGAGAAAATATGACTGATGAGAAAAAATGCATCTTATGTGGGTGCAAAGATCATAGATTATTTGGGTGCTCAAAACATATTACAAAAAAATGTACTTGTTACAATGAATTTAATTCATCTTAAAAATTATTATTTTCTTTTAGGACCTGATCTTTCGTGAAAATTTAAACAACATTTGCATTCTTTTTCAAGACACTCTGATTCATTATGATGATCACAAATTCCACATTCACAGCTTTTTGACATGACATTAGTTATACCATTTAGAATATAATTTATCCCCCAAATTTTTATGAGTTTATAGTCAAATGAGGTTATTTTTTAGATTTTGATTTTTTTGCAGGTTTTTCTTTACCTTCTAATTCTTTCTTAATTTCATCTGCCTTACTATCTACTGCTTTAATAATCTCTTGAATGAGTCCGTCAAGATCACTGTCTTTTGCAGGTGGTTCAACGGTGCTTGCAATTTCATTTATGGTGCTTGAAATTTCTGCACTTACATCTTCAAAGCTTTCAGGATCTTCATATGCTGCATTATATAGTGATTTGAGATTATTTACATGACCAATAACTTGCTCTGTCAACACAATTCTGTAATCTGTCCCATTTACATCAAATTCTTTTGAACTCATACAGTTTTTCAAATTCTTTTGTTTATAATGTTTTTCAGATGATCAAATTTGAAAATTATGATACTAGTCCAATAAAATTACCAAAACAATTACCACAATACTTACAATCATGGCAAAAATTGCTAGTTTGCTGTTTTTACTCCATCCTTCAATTACAGTTATTTTCAATATGAGATCATTTAATTTTTGTATGAACTTAAGTTTGTCTTTTATTATTTGAATGACGTGTAATTATGATTTGAATTAATACACTCTTCCATTTTCATGGATATCTTTTCCACAATGAATACAAAAATAAATACTATTTGGAGTCCAATAATGATTACAATTAGAATCTGCCATATCATTTATTGACTTTTTTGTTCATTATACTTTAACGTTGTAAAGTTTATACAAAACGCGAAAAAAATTAACTGTTTTCAAATAACATACGTCGTTTAATTTATTGGATTCGTCTTTTTTAGATATTGTCATTTTTCTTGAATTTTCTTAATTTCACGTTTAATTTTATCTGCATTTTCAGTCCAAATTTTTATCATCTCTTCTTCTTTGATTATGTCCTTTTTGACACTCTCAGAGTTCTGAATATCTTCTAATTGCTTCTTTTTGGCAAGATGCATTTTCAATTTATTCTCAGCTTCTGCAAGTTTCTTTATTTGATAATCAAGAATTTTTTTAGCAATAAAGTTCAAAATCAAATATCATTCCCAATTGCAGAATAAAAGAATTTGAATTACTCTATTTTTTTAAAGAATAATGTCTAGTCATTTCTTTATTCAGAAATGTTTCAGGGTGAATTCCAGTATATTTATTTTTGATTGGTACATCTATGACTAAAGTAAAAAAAGGGTTACATGCACAGATTTTTTCCTTAAATGAATAGTTTTTTTATATTTATCTTGTCTTTTTAAAATGCTGAGGAAAAATCATTTTTACAAATATCGTCTACATTCTTTGTAATTTTTAAACAAACAACTCACTTTGTGTAAAAATTAGTTAAAATCATTAAGAAAATGAATTCTAATAGAAATTCCATCTTGTATCATCTGCAAATTTTAGATAAAACGTCTGAAATTTCCAATAATCTTCTGAATATCATTGTTAGGTTCTAAAAAGAAGAATGTCTAGGAAATTTATAGAATAAATACATTTGAAAAATAATTGGCTTATTATAATGACAAAATTCTCCCAAAAGATCTTGATTCGGATTATAGTTTACCTGGTCGATTAGAGGATGGTAATTCTAATAACCCTAATTCAGAATTTATCAAACCGAAATCAAATTCTCGAATATTTTTCTTAATCATATTATTCTCCATTGTTGTTTCATTAGGATTCTATTCATTTTATTTTTTGAATCAAAAGGATATTGATTCACAGATTATTGAAAATACCTTGAATTTGGATCCTGAGCAAATACTAACTAATCAGTATGGGGTGGGAGAGTATGGCAGTGATCATGCACATGCAGCTATTGCAGTAATTGTAAATAATGCTGCACTAGACTTTGCTCTTCCACAATTTCAGCTTTCTAGCAAATATATTCACTTTGAGAATGATAACCCCTATCTTATTCACAAACATGCTACAAATGCCCCCTTGGTAATGCTGTTTTCATCGTTTGGGATGAAGTTTACTGCTCATTGTATAATTTTGAACAATGATATGTATGCTGCAATCAAAACCAAAAAATTCTGTGCTGAACAAGGGGAGTCGTTGGTTTTCTATGTAAATGGAAAGAAATATCCTTCTGACATCTCTCAATATGTATTTCAACACAATGATCGAATCCTAATATATCTCGGAAATGACGAATCAATCCCAAAATATCTAAAATATTTGGACTCTTTAGAACTCTTGGATATTCCAAATAATTCTCCAAAGTATTCCGGAAATGCCATTACAATTTAATTCATGAATTAATTTTCACCACATCTTACCATTTTTTTTTAATATGGATTTTGCATTACCTGAAATTGTGTTTAATGTATGTAAATCATAATTCGCACCAGTGAAATCCGCAGATGTAAAAATTGCTCCATCAAAGTTTGTATGTCTGAGATTTACCCCCCTTAGATTTGCATCACTCAAATCTGCATTTCTTAAATCTGTATAGAACAAGTCTGCACCATTAATGTTTGCACTTCGGAGATCTGCTCCATACATTTCTGCATCCCATATTTTTGCATTAGAAAGATTTGTGCATCTCATATCTGCACCTCTTAATTTTACATAAAATAAGATGGAATCACTCAGATCCGCACTTCTCAGGTCAGTACAACTCAGGTCTGCATTATGGATATCTCTATTTTTAAGATTAACTCCACTCATATTGGAATCAGATAAGTTCCTTCCAATCAAATCCTCATAATCGAAATTAACTTTTGTGAGATTTCGTTTTCGAAAAACATCTGAAGAATTCATTATAAATTAAAATTAAAAAAATCATACATTTGAATTTTACATAAAGAACTTAATCTCTTGTTAAATTTTTAATTTAAAATACGATGTAATCTAATGCTGCTGCATCACTAATCAATCTAGTGTGTTTTGAACCTACTACATAACCATTTTTTACATCATTTGCAGGTATCCACCTATTTGTAGAAGAATAATGTCGCTTTTCAGATAATTCTCTTT
>CAZBBN010000121.1:0-4766 GCA_964490195.1 uncultured Nitrosopumilaceae archaeon | reverse complement strand
ACATTACAGATTTTGGAGCATTTGTAAGAATTGGTCCAACTGATGCATTACTTCATTTGTCACAAGTGATGGATGATTATCTTAAGAGTGATGTAAAATCTGGAATGATTTTAGCTAATCAGAGTGGCAGAACACTAAAAGTTGGTTCTACACTTCGTGCAAGAATTACTGCCGTATCATTAGGAAAAGCAGCTGCAATGGGCAAGATTGGAATTACATGTAGACAACCATTCCTTGGTGCAGATGACTGGATTGCAGAAGAAATTAAAAAATCCACAGGAGATGCAGATAAACCTGCAAAAGAAGCAAAAGTAGAGGCAAGTTAGAATGGCACGAGAGATGGCATGCCGAAAATGCAAGTTTATTACAACAGGCAAAGTTTGTCCGGGTTGCAAGTCATCAGATTTGACACCAGATTGGAGTGGAATTGTACTTGTAGTAGATCCAACAAATTCAGAGATTTCAAAAACTCTAGGTATAACTCAAAAAGGCAAGTACGCAATCAAAGTAACATAGAATATTTCTAAATCTTTAAAATCATATTAACATTGTAACAATAATGTTGTCATTTAATTCTAAAAAACAATTATTACAATTTCTTGCAGAAGACATAGGGTCAGGAGATATTACAAGTGCCCTTTTGCCAAAGAAAAAAATTTCAGCTAGAATAATTTCAAGAGAAAATGCCATAATTGCAGGGGCAACTTATGCAAAAGAGATTTTCAAATTAAAAGGATGTAATGCAAAAATTGTAAGAAAAGATGGGTCTAAAATAAAATCTAATCAAACAATAATGACTATTTCAGGAGATGCAGGTAAAATTCTAACGTGTGAGAGAACCGCATTAAATATACTTACAAGAATGAGTGGAATCGCAACCCAGACAAATGAACTTGTAAAGAAGATTCCAATAAAAACAAAATTGTATGCAACTAGAAAAACAGCTCCAGGACTCAGATATTTTGATAAAGAAGCAGTAGAAATAGGAGGAGGTAAAAAACACAGACTTAGGCTAGATGAAATGGTGATGATAAAAGACAATCACATTGCAGTTGAGGGTTCGTTGTTATCATTAATTAAAAAAACAAAGAAAAAACACAAAAAATTTGAAGTTGAAGTTGAAAATACGTCAGATGCAGTTCTTGCAGCAAAAGAGAACGCAACAATAATCATGTTGGATAATTTCTCACCCGTACAAATCAAGAGAACAATACAAGTACTCAAAAAGCAGAAATTACGAAGCAAAGTATTACTTGAAGCATCAGGGGGAATCAATTCTAAAAATATTGCCAATTATGGGAAAACAGGAGTAGACATCATATCAGTTGGAAGTATCACAAATTCTGTCAAAGGAATTGATATGAGTTTAGAGATTTAAGATTTTAATTCTTCTAACAATACAAGTACTGCTTTATTTTTTGGATCAATTTCTTGAATTTTTTCACAGCACTGAATTACTCTTTTAATTTCACCTAATTTCTGGTGAGAATATGCTTTGAGCAGTAAAACTTCAATATCATAAGTAGCGACATCAAGGGCCCTATCAAAATAATTTATTGCTGTTTTGTACTTGTTTTGCAAATAGTAAATTCCACCCAGAGTAAACAAAACATCATGATTGTGCGGAACTTTGTGCAAAAAATCTTTTCCTGATTTTAGGGCAGCATCATATTTTTTTTCTTTGACTAGTTTTTTTATCTCTTTTAGTTTTTCAATATTTTTTTTCTTTTGAGGATCTTTTTGAGTTCTACTAAATAATCCAACCAAAATACTCCCTCAGTTTAGCTGATTTCAAGCATTCTATTAATTGCTAAACGAGCCTTATCAGCAATCTCTTTTGGAACAGTGACAACATTTTTTTCGTTTACTAGTGCATCATACACTTTTTCAAGTGTAATCATTTTCATGTATTGACATTCAGCTTTCTCAGATGCAGGAATGAATGTTTTTCCAGGATTTTGTTGTCTCATTTTATACAAGATCCCAGTTTCGGTTGCAACAACAAAGTTTTTTGATTTTGATTTATTTACATGATTGAGCATTCCCTCTGTGGAAAGAATTGAAACTTTTCTATCATCAAAGCTTCCATCTGCAACATCATACATTAGTGGGGTAGTGCAACTGCATTCTGGATGAATGACAAATTCTGTATCCTTCATGGAATCTAATTTTTGAGTTACATCTTCAGGAGTAATTCCTGCATGAACATGACATTCACCAGCCCAGATGTGCATATTTTTTCTTCCAGTTATTTTTGCGACATAAGAACCAAGGAACATATCAGGCAAAAACAATATTTCTTTTTCATCAGGTATTGCTTTTACAACATTTACAGCATTAGACGAAGTACAACAATAATCAAGTTCTGCTTTAATTTCTGCAGTGGTATTAACATAACCTACTGTAATAGCATTAGGATGTTGTTTTTTCCAATTACGCAATTCCTCAACAGTGATAGAATCAGACAAAGAACATCCAGCTTCCAAATCAGGAAGTATTACTTTTTTGTCAGGACTAATAATGGCTGCAGTTTCTGCCATAAAGTGTACACCACAAAACAAAATTGTTTTTTGATCTACAGTTGCAGCCTGTCTTGAGAGTCCCAAAGAGTCTCCGGTAAAATCAGCGACATCCTGTACGTCAGGAATTTGGTAATTATGTGCTAAAATTACGACATCTTTTTCTTTCTTGAGTTTGAGAATCTCATCTTTAAGATGGGATGACTGTTGTACTAACATAGACGATACAATTTTGAGTTTGTGAGGATTTAAAGAATGGGAAATAGTCCAGAATTCTCTGAAAAGATAGCTAATGTGGCAATTATTGCCATATTAGGTACCTATCTGAATATCATCTGAGCAATATTTTCTCAGAGTTTCAATTGCGGATAAAATTGCCAATCTACTAGTTTTAGGATTATTAGGATCTGGAAAATTTTCAATTGTAAATGTCATCTTTCCAAATTTTCCTGCAGCTTCAATATGATGAGTATTTTTGTCAGTATTAGGATCTGCAATAATTTTTACAACTGTTTTTTCACTTCCAATTCCAGATAGCGAGAGAAGTGCTGCAACATTAATGTTGGCAGGAAACAAAGATACAGCTTCTTTTGCAGTGCCTTCAAAAACAATCGTTGCAGAATTAATTGTATCCAGATTGATTTCAGAATTTTCAAAGAATTTTGCACCTTTAAGTGAACGTGGATGTTTTGTTGTTGTGATTGATAACGATTCTAATTCATCTTTAACTGATTTTATTCCATCCAATCCAGCAATTGCGCCAGATGGTAGATAGATAGTTTTTTTGAAATGATTGCAGGCGTCTGATAGAATATCATATATTGATTCATCTAATAATGCACCAACACTCATAATCATCAAGTCGCGTTTATTTTGTAATACGCTTAGTGCAACATCTTTGACAGCATCTTGAGATGCTGCTTCCACAACAATGTCAATTGGATTTGAAGATAAAAGGTGAGAATTTTCAACAATTAATGGTTTATTGTTTAATTTTGAAACAAGTTCAATTGCAGCGTCTTTAGAATTATCATAGATATGAGTTAAAACTCCAGGAATTTTACCTGAGTCAATTGCATGTGCAATCTGAGTCCCAATTGCACCACAACCAAGTAAACCTATTCGTTTCAAGTAATAATACTAAAAATAATCACTTAATTAATTCTAGTCTCCTCTAATTTAAAATCAGGTATGATTTATGACCAAATTATTTATGTAAAGAAATTCAAAAATTCTTAATGAATCTTTTTCATATCACAATTATTTGCAGTTTTTTTCTTCTAGTAATTCAACCATCTTTTGGAGACTTGGAATCACCTAGAAAACAGATGGAGCAAGGAACTCTGGCTCAAGATGTTATTTGTAAAGCAGGATTAGAGCTAGTAATCAGAACAAATGGGTTTGCAGCATGTGTAAGGCCTGAAACTGCAGAAAAGATGCAAAAAATAGGTATGGTAACAATCCCAATAAAATTTACAGACTTGGAAAAAGAGTTCAAATCAATTCCTGCATCAGAGAAAGAAATTGATACAGTTCCTGCATCGAGCATGTCAATTGTAAATTTCTACATAAATGATCAAGATTTGAACGTGGCACACAATGGCGTTGAAGTTATTTCAACTCAGGGATTGTTTGAGTTTACCATTAATGGGATTCCTATTAGTGGACCAAAAAACATGATTGAGACAGGGCCAAACACAGGTCAATTTTATATCAAACTGGAATTGCCTGAGACAATTAATGGAATGCCTCTAAGTCAAGACGATGTCGTTTTGATAAAATATTTGGATGAATCAGATTATTCAGGAGAGAAAAGGATTTTAGTAAAATCAGTTCCATTGACAAAGACATTTGCCAAAATTGAATCATCGGGTGGCGCTTCCAGAATTGGTCACGAATTCACATTAAGAATTTACGAGCCTGATGAAAACAGAGATTCGAAGGATGAAGATAAGATTCCATTAAACAAATTAGAGTTCAGAGGCGATGGTGGAATCAGAACTACACTTGCAAATCCAAGATTTGATGCAAATTCTAGTCATCTAATTGAGACAGGACCCAATACAAGTACGTTTGAAGTTATAATTAAAATCCCCAGAGAGATAGATGGTAAAACAATCCACATTGGAGACAAATATGAAATTAGATATGTAGATACCAGTACACCTTCTGGGACTAGCGAGAAAGTCATCCTAAAAGGCAGAATAGGATAGAATTTGAAAAACTAATGCGAATGAAGGCAAAGGT
>CAZBBN010000120.1:0-4772 GCA_964490195.1 uncultured Nitrosopumilaceae archaeon | reverse complement strand
TGTCTCACTAACGAACCAGTTCCATTTTACTGCTGACCTCACAATTAAATGAAATTAGTCTTTATACCATACCTTCATGCAAAAACATCATGGGCAGAGGTTATTCTATAGAGTCAATTAGAGAAAAACTGATTTCATCTTTGAAAGATTCTGATATTGGAATGTCAGGAATGGAGATTTCAAAAAAAGTTGGGGTCAATAGAATTACAATGTCTAAATATCTCAAAGTTTTTGCTGCTGAAGGATTACTTCGACAAAAAAATATTGGAAATGTTACTTTGTGGTTTTTAGAACCAGGCCAAGAATCTTTTAATTTTCCTGATGATTATTTTAAAGTAGGCGATATCTATCTTAAAAATTTAGTAAAAAGTACTGATGAACAAATTCATTCTCTAATTCGGAATTGTCTATATTCTGGGGCAATGCCAAATCGCTTAATTCTTGAAGTAATCTTTCCTGCTGTTGATTACGTACAAAATCTGTATGATACTGGAAAAATTGGGACTGCAGAACTAAATCTCTTAAAAACTACTATCTCAAAATCATTTCAAATATTCAATCAAATTCAGATAGTATCTGATCCAAAAAAGAATGTAATAGTAATTGCAGCTGATTCACAAAGTATTTTGATTTCAGAAGCTGCATCTGCAGCATATCATTCTGATGGCTGGAGGGTTTCTCATCTTGGTGATATGTCTTCAGCAATTGATGTCTTATTTGATCTAGATTTTCAAAAATTGATTGGAAAAATCTGGAAACAGAAACCTGGAATTTTGTTAGTAGTTATATTCTCACATTCTATTGAAGGGCTAAACTTTTTCGCAAATTCAATTAATCCAATAAAAGAAAAATCTGGAAAACATATGAAATTGGTACTTTGTGGAAAAATATCCAAAAAATCTAAAATTAATTCTGATCTGCTATCTGATCAACTTGATGATATATTACAATGGTCTAGAACCATTTCTGAAAATCTGAAATAATGAAAAATGGGCCCGATGTGATTCGAACACATGACCTTTCGATTATCAGTCGAACGCTCCAGCCAAGCTGAGCTACGAGCCCACGAACAAATCTTTAGGCAGGAGTCATTTAAGTTTAATTTTCCTTCCACTTGATTGAACAGCCAATTGATGGTTCAAAATCATTTTCAATTTTTTCACCCGACAATAATTTTTGTATATTGTTAATCATTGTCTTTTCAGTTGCGGTATCATCGGGTTTCATGGCATTGTCAATTCTTCCATGAAAAACTAATTGTTTTTGACTATTGAATAGAAATGGATCTGGAGTGCACATTGCACCATATTTCTTGGCAATTTCTTGTGTTTCATCTACTAGATAATCAAACTTGAATCCTTTTTCTTTTGCTGTCTTTTTCATAGCTTCAAAACTATCTTCTGGATAATCTGCAGAGTCATTACTGTTGATTCCTATTATCGCTATTTTATTTCCAAATTTTTCATATAACTCATTTAATGCATCTGCCTTTGCTTTAACATATGGGCAATGATTACACATGAAAATAATCAAAATTCCTTTGAAGTTACTATAATCCTCTAGTGAATGTTTTTTATCATCAATTCCCAACAATTCAAAATCTGGTGCAATACTTCCTGTTTTTAGTTTGACTTGAGATTCTAAAAGTACCATAAAGAAACAATCTTGTTTTCAAATAAAATTCTTGCCAAGAAGACAACAATTAAAATCCACACAATATCCAATCTTCATGTGGGCCGGTAGTATAGCCTGGTAGTATACCCGCCTTGCACGCGGGGGGTCACGGATTCAAATTCCGTCCGGTCCATTTTTTACTAACCCGATCTATGCTGAATTTCAGACTGCTGGATGGATTTAAATAGGATAAGTTTCCGTTTTTTCTTATGACAAGTGCAGCAGACGCATGGCCGGTATTTATTCCACTCATTGTCGGTTTGACTCCAGGTTTGATTTACTGGTTAGCAATTACCGCAAAGAGAAAATAAAATTACATCTATTTTTTAATCTCTTTTTATTATTCTAGTTTTAGTGTAAACTAGGTGAACCGATGTTACCTTTCTTGTTCACTATATGTTATGTTAAATGAAATTAATCTCTTTTAGCAAAGAATTTTGATGAAGAAACTTGTTTTTAGTATATTTTTAATTTTATTTTTACTTCCTATATCCCAATCGTACTCTGAAGAAAAATCTGATACATTACCTACCCTTTCTGTATCTCTTACAAGTGAAACTCCTTTCGTTTATCAGGATTTCGAGGGTTACACTGTTGTTGTTGGAGCTGTTGAAAATAATGATTCATTATCTCCTGTCACAAATGTTCAAATTCAAGTGAAATTTTATGATGATTTAGATCCTAATCCTTTGGAAGTAATTCAAGGTCGTACCATACTTGAAGTTATTCCGGCAAATGGACAATCTCCATATGTTATTCGTTCTCAAACTTCGAATCCTAACATAACTCAGGCATCTGTCTCTATTTTAGGATTTGATTCATCAGTAGAAAAACAAAAAGGATTATCAGTTTATTCAAGTGAGGTGTTTTTGGATACATCATTAAGATTCGCAGGAGTTTTACAAAATGGTGGAGCTCCCAGTACTGATACTAATGTTTACCTTGCATTCTATGATGGCTTTGAGCCACCACGAATTCTTGGGGTTTCTACCATTGAACTTGGTAATGTGGGGCCAAACACTGAAGTACCTTTTGAG
Source organism: uncultured Nitrosopumilaceae archaeon (assembly GCA_964490195.1). Lineage (GTDB taxonomy): Archaea > Thermoproteota > Nitrososphaeria > Nitrososphaerales > Nitrosopumilaceae > Nitrosopumilus. Next base: position 2,061 of record CAZBBN010000120.1, on the reverse strand, counting down.
ATAAACGAAGAAATTGATCCTAGATCTGTAGGCTTTTTGTTATTTGCAGAATCTAATATTTTTAATTCTAATTTTGTTGATGTAAAAATTCCTCCTCCTCAATCTATGACAAAGTTAGTTTCTATTTCTAATGTTTCTGTAAAGGATACTTTGGGAAACAGTCTCTCTGAAATTAAACTAGGTTCCACTGTCAATATCATGAGTGAAACACTAGTGGAGTTTTCTGACAAACAAATTCCTGCTGAAACTCCATACACATATTATGTACAAATCAAAGAATCTGGGGAATCACCATATGTTGAGTTTATAGGAAAATACAATGGTCGATTTATTGGAAATGAACCTCAGTCTCAGTCGATAGATTGGATTCCGGAAAAAAAAGGATTATTTTTCATTGAAACATTTGTTTGGGATAGAAATAACATTCCAATATCAGAACCGGGACCATTTGTTCTAGTTCTGGTAAACTAGTAGATTTATTTTCAAAGAATTTTAAACATGTGTATGTCTAAATTCTCTCTTGTTGCTATGGGTGGTACATTTGATATTATCCATAAAGGACATTTAACGTTACTTTCAAATGCATTTGATATTTCTGATAAAGTAATAATAGGATTAACTAGTGATGAACTTGCAGAAAAAAAGGGAAAAATCCCAATTCATAAATATGAAAAACGACTTGAAAATTTGACTTTAGAACTTTTAAAAAAATATCCAAATAACTCTTTTCAAATTAGTAAATTGAATGATGATTTTGGACCTGCAGTTTTAGAAAAAGAAGTTGAAGCATTAGTTGTTAGTGATGAAACTAGCAATCAAGGAAATATTTTAAATAAATTACGAGCAGACAAGAACCTTCCTCCTGTTCAAATTATTATCATTCCAATGTTTTTAGCAAAAGACGGTAAAAGAGTATCTACCACTCGAATAAAAAACTCTGAAATTGACATAGAGGGAAACTCGCTTTCAATTGACAAGTAGCTTGTCTTACTTTGAGTAATCGTAATAAAACAAAATTCTTGGATTAAGCATCATGGCAATCATCAATCACATGATGAAAAAAATTGATACTGATGTATCAAATCTTAAACAGGGATTGCATCCCCAAAACCTCTCATATTGGTATAGTAAAATTATCCAAGAAACAATTGAGATGGCCCCTCCTTGGCTTCAAGATAAAATTAAAGTCCATCAAGATCCTATACTTTCAATGAAATTTAATTTAGATATTTCAAAACGTGCAGTTAGATATTTCATGATTGCAGTTGACAATAATTTAGATGAGATGCCTTATTCTACAAAACTCTATTTTCTGAAAGTTCAAGAAATAATGTCTACTGAAATGGATAAATCTTTAGTATGATGTGATTTTTTTATTTTAGGCACAAATTCAAGCTCTAAGTATCTATAATCCATTAACATTAATTTTGAATATAATGGAACTTTACAATTCAAAGTACTCTGATAAAAAAAATTCACGAAGAACATCAAAACGAGAAATTGGCCCTTCTCGTTCTTTTAGAAATTCTAGTAATGATAGGAGTTCAAGATACTCCAGAGATGATAGAAGAGGCGAATCTACAACTGTAACCTGTGCGGATTGTGGAACTGAATGCCAAGTTCCATTTGTTCCAAGAACTGACAAACCTGTTTACTGCAGTGATTGTTTCAGACAAAATAAACCCCAAGATTCAGGAAATGACAGATACTCCAGAGATGATAGAAGTTCAAGATACTCCAGAGATGATAGGAGTTCAAGATACTCCAGAGATGATAGAAGAGGCGAATCTACAACTGTAACCTGTGCGGATTGTGGAACTGAATGCCAAGTTCCATTTGTTCCAAGAACTGACAAACCTGTTTACTGCAGTGATTGTTTCAGACAAAATAAACCCCAAGATTCAGGAAATGACAGATACTCCAGAGATGATAGAAGTTCAAGATATTCTACTCAAAAATCCTCTAGAACTGACTCTAAATTTAAAAAATCTAAGGGTGATAAATTTTTAAAAAAACAAGAGAGTTTCTATTCTGGTGGCTCAGAAAAATTCTATGCTACTC
>CAZBBN010000119.1:0-4776 GCA_964490195.1 uncultured Nitrosopumilaceae archaeon | reverse complement strand
CACGAATGAGAAAGAAAAATAAAAAAGGATCCGGGCTGTTATTTTAAATTCAAATTCTAGATGTATGCGTTGTGGAAACAATTCTTTATTGATTGATGAATCTATGGGGGAATTTTGTTCAAAATGGGGGTATGTAATTTCTGAAAAATCACAAGATTTAGGTCCTGAATGGAGATCATTTCAAAATGTTAACGGCTCAAATCTCACAAGAACTGGTGCGCCAACATCTCTCACTATTTATGATATGGGATTATCCCCTGTTATCAATTCATTAAACAAGGATGCGTCTGGAAAACCACTATCTGCAAGTGTAAAAAGTTCTATTGAAAGATTAAGAACATGAGACAGCAGAACACAGATACATTCTTCTGCAGATAGAAATCTAAGACAATCTTTTAACGAAATGGATAAACTAAAAGACAAACTAGCATTAACTGACGCAGTAGTTGAAAAAGCAGATTATATTTACAGAAAGATATTGGAGAAAAATTAATTCAAGGTAGATCCATTTCAAGTTTAATTGCCGCTTCACTTTATGCGGCATGCAGAGACACTGAAACTCCCAGAACGCTGAAAGATATTGTTAATGCAGGTAATGTAAAATGGAAAGATATTGCAAGATGTTATAGATTGTTGTATCGTCAATAAGAACTAAAGATGCTAGTAGTCAATCCGATTCAATGCATTGCAAGAATTTCAAGCAAACTGGAGATAACAGAAAAAACAAAAAGATGCACAGTTAATGTTCTACAAGAAGCACAAAAACGTAAAGAATTGTCTGGTAAAGATCCAACAGGTCTTGCATCAGCTGCATTGTATTTATCATGTGTGGAAAATGGAATATCTGTTACTCAACGGGATATTGCTGAAGCCTCAAATGTGACACAAGTCACCATAGAAATCGATACAAAGGACTAAGGAAGCGGTGTTGAACGACTAATTATTTAGTACCTGCGATTATAATTGTTGGAATTAAAAAGAAAATTTAGTTTTAATTTATTTTGTAAAATTACGCACAAAAAATCATCTTTTGTATAATGAAAGGCGCTGTAAACATAAGTTGAACATAAATTAACACATTTTGATTTTGTAATGATTTTCTGCAGGATTTTTGAGGTCTTTAGATATTGAGATTAGTTGATTTTCTAATTTCTTCGGGGTTGCAATGTAAAAGTCAGCATAAAAATTACCATCCTCTTCAAGCCCTTTTGTATCTATTCCCTTGCTATGCAAAAGCAATATTGTTTTTTGTTTTTCGTCAGAATCTGAAAATCTTCTTTGGTGAATTGGTTTTATGTCCGCTTTAACAAGTGAATACCCATAATGTTCAAATGTTTTTTTAATTTCATCCATTTCAAAAATCCTAAGAACTGAAAATGCGAAGATCGGACATTTTTTTGGAGTTGATGTGTAATTGTCAATTGACTGTTTTTTGATCAATTCAAAGAGGTTTGAAAATGCCTTGCATCCAATGTATCCTATGCATCCAGTAGCAATCACCATATCAAATTGTGGAACTTCTTTGATTGGTAAATCTCCCTCCTCAAGATTTACACATATTCCTTTTTTGCATAATTGGACATCTTCAGAAAATCTTAATGCGGGTTCTGAAATGTCTATCTGATAGAAACTAAGCGTATCATCAGAGGGAAGATTGTCAAAGAATTGTCTTGATTGTTCTTTTGTAGGTTCTTTTAAAAAAAAATCACTCAACTCTGACATGTTCAGATTATATTTCATTAATGAAGAATTAATGCCATATGAACTGCCAATATCTAAAATCCGGATAGTTCTTGAAAGTTTGTTGTAAAGTTGTTTTGCAAGAGAAAGATACAGAGGTTTTGTTTTATCAGGAATACAATAGTTCAATCTTTTCATTTCTTTTAGATATTCATTTGGGGATTTTTGTGTATAAATATCTGTAAAATCTTTTTTCACTGCCAGTTCTTCCATGTAGATATATTGTTATTACATCACTTGTTATAAACTCTCGATAAATTTGGTCATTGTAGCAACACAATCGATTGAAAGAGATTCTCAGATAGAACCCAAGATAATTTATTTAGTTCAAGACTCTTGTAAAATTACGCACAAAAAATCATCTTTTGTATAATAAAAAGTGCTATAAACAGAAGTTGAACATACATTAAACATATTTGATAAATTAATTCTTTTCAACGTTGATCCACAGCAACAAATGAAATATTTTGACCATGATTATTGTTATAAATGGAGTATTTGTTAATCACATTATGAGTGCTCTGGAATTTATCAAAGAGTGTCAAGAAAAAGTATTTTCAGGAATTGGTATTTCATCAGATGACGCAAAAAAATTATTGAACATGCCAGATGAAAATTTAAAAGAATTAGCGATGTATGCAAATGAAATTACTCATGAATTCAATGGAAAAAAAGTGGATGTTGAGCAATTAAACAATATCAAGAAAAACGCATGCAGTGAAGATTGCACATTTTGTGGCCAATCCGCATTTTTTGATACAGGAATTGAAACATATCAATTACCATCACCAGAAGAGGTAGTAAGTAAAGCACAAAAAGCAAAAGATGATGGTGCAGAATCATATTGTCTAGTTGCCGCATGGAGAGAGCCAACATCAAAAGATTTTGAAAAAGTTTGTAAAATTATTAGTGAGATTAATAATAATGTAGGAATTAGTGTTGAGTGTAGTTTAGGGTTTTTGATACCAGAACAAGCAAAAAAACTAAAAGATCTCAAGGTTAAAAGATATAATCATAATTTAGAAACTGCAAAATCAAAATTTGCAGAAATTTGTACAACACATACGTATGATGACAGATTGAAGACATTAGGAATTGCAAGAGATGCAGGATTAGAATTATGTACTGGTGGAATTATTGGTTTAGGGGAAACTAGAGAGCAAAGATTAGAATTAGCATTGGAATTAGGAAGACTGTATCCAGAAGAAGTAACAATTAACATTCTAGTTCCAATGCCAGGAACACCGCTTGAATTACAAACCGATCTTCCAAATTCTGAAATAGTGAGAATTTTTTCAGTTATACGATTTTTGCTACCTGAATCAGTAATCAAAATTTCTGGCGGTCGAGAATCAAAACTTGATGATTCCGGAGAAGAACTACTGCAAAGTGGAGCAAACGGAATAATTACCGAAGGATACTTGACCATAGGAGGGAATGAGGCTAAAAAAGACCGCGAATTAATAGAGAGAATTGGCCTTCAGTCATAAACTAGACTTTATTGATTCTGAATTAAAAAATTTAAAGAAAGAAAATCTATACAGAAAATTACGATATGGGACAACTAAAGGTTCTCAAATCACTATCAATAATAAAAAATTACTTAATTTATGCTCAAACGATTATTTGGGAATTATCACAACACAAATTCAAATCCCTCAACTTCAATCAAGTTCAAGACTTGTATCGGGAAATGATGAATCATATAAAAAATTAGAAGACATTCTTGCAAAACATAAATCACAGCAAAACAGTCTGGTCTATCCTACAGGGTATATGGCAAATCTAGGAGCAATAAGTGCAATTGCCAAAAAAGGAGACATCATTCTAAGTGATGAGTTAAATCATGCAAGCATAATTGAATCATGCAAATTATCAGGTGCAAAAATAATTATTTACAAACATAACAACATGCAAGATTTAGAAAATAAATTAAAACTAAAAGGAAAAAATAAGTTTGTAATTACTGAAGGAGTATTTAGTATGGATGGGGATTTTTCCCGAATAAAAGAAATTTCGGAATTATCAGAGAAACAAAATGCAATTACAGTAGTTGATGATGCACATGGGGATTTTGTAGTGGGTAATGATGGAAAAGGAACGCCAAATTATTTTAATGTTGAAAAAAAAATTGATTTGTATATCAGCAGTCTAAGTAAAGGTTTAGGATCATTTGGCGGGTATGTTGCATCAAAAAACAATGTGATTGATTTATGTATAAATAAATCAAAATCGTTTATTTATACATCAGCACTTCCTTCATTTTTGATTCAATATTCCATAAAGAGATTCAAATCAAATCGAGAAAAACAAAAGAAGAAATTGCAAAAAAATACTAAACGGTTAATTAATGGATTAAAGCAAATAGGGTTTGAAATTAATTCTACAACACATATTATTCCAATAGTCATAGGAAATGAAAAAAAATCAATAGAATTTGGAAAATTCCTGATGGATAACGGAGTATTTGTACAGCCAATAAGATATCCCACTGTTCCAAAAAATCAAGCAAGGTTAAGAATTTCAGTTACAGCATGGCTATCAGACAAAGATATTGAAGGATCGCTTAGAATTTTTGAGAAGTCTTTTAGAAAATTTGGATGATTAGCGCATAGAGTCAAATCCGCCAATTGCAGGAGAGCCAATAATTACGGCAAGCACAACAATTATGCCCAATGCAATGCCTGCAATTATGAATCGCTTATTCATATCAAAAATTGCACAATCCCAGATAAAAATGGATTGTAGGTTATGGAATAGATATGGAATAATGCTTTAAAGGAAAAATCGCAATTTTAACGCATGGCTGAGATAACACTTGTAGTAGCTGTGCTTGCAGGATTAGGTTCGTTTGTGGCCCCATGTATTTTACCAATGATTCCAGCATTTTTGGCATATATTTCAGGTACAACTCTTACTGAAATAAATCAAAAGGGAAATAACAAAACAATATCAATTAACAGAACAAATATTGTATTAAATTCTGTATTTTTTGTTCTAGGATTTTCAGTTGTCTTCTCAATCTTAGGTGTAATA
>CAZBBN010000118.1:0-4787 GCA_964490195.1 uncultured Nitrosopumilaceae archaeon | reverse complement strand
AAAAAATCATTAGAATTCAGAATCAGTTTCCTAATATACTGGATTGACCTACAATATGTATGAAGTATTGTCATGATTGCCTAACTCCAATAAGTAGAAATTCATCAGAGGAGTATTGTAGTTTTTGTAAACGCGATAGAGAATCTAAAGTTATCAAACCCACACCATAATCAATTTCTCACTATTAATCACATAGAAGATATAATTATGAAAGTAACAGTATAAAATCAATCTTGATTCAAGCTGAAATTTCCATATATCCCATGGCAACAAAGACAACCAGTGCCAGCTTTTACATTGCAAAGGCAATAGAATCAATTCAAAATATTGAGAATCTACGATATCAAGTAAACTCAATGGGAACAATTTTGGAATCAGATAATATGGATGTAATTAATAATGCAGCAAAAACAATGATGGAGGTTGTTCATAATCTTGGAATTGCCAGAGTTGAAGTTGTAATAAAGATTGATTCAAGAAGAGATAAACATCTCAAGATGGAAGAAAAACTCGATTCAATCAAAAAGCAGATGAGTTAGAATTGTTTTAAAATTCCAAAGTGAGTGTTTCTCTGTGCAGGAAAACGTCCAATTTCTTTTACCATTGTAGCCAATTCTTCCACAGATGATGCGGTAGGTTTTCCAGCTGCACGATAAATTTCCTCAGAAAATGCGGTTCCAACTAAATCACTTCCACCATTGGATAATGCAACTTGAGCAAGTTTCTTGCCATATGCAACCCAGTAAACAGAAATATTGTTTAAGACGTTTGCAAGCATTAGTCTTGAGAGTGCAATTATCTTCAAATCATATAATGACGAGCATTCATTATTCACTAAATGCTGTTGCTCCAATTCAGTATTATCCAAGCTAAATTTTAACGGAATTAATGTAATGAATCCATTAGTCTTTTTTTGTAATTCTCGAATTTTTATCAGATGATCAATGATGTGTTCTGGTTTTTCAATATGCCCATATAGCATGGTAACATTACTTTGTATTCCCATATGATGCGCCTCTTCAATTACATCTAGCCATTGTTGACCAGTGCATTTTCCTCTTACAATCTTATCTCGAATTTCAGGGTGAAATAATTCAGCACCTCCACCTGGCATTGAATCTAGTCCAGCATCTTTTAGTCTAGATAAAATTTCTTTTGTGGAATTTTTTGTTAATTTTGATAAAAAGAAAATCTCAGCTGCTGTAAGTGCTTTAATATTTAGTTGAGGATGATTCTTTTTGATAATTTTCATCATATCTTCATAATATTCTAACGGTAGTGCTGGATGGAATCCTCCTACTATGTGAACTTCAGTTGCTCCCATCTGTTTTGCAATACCAACTCTCTGTTCAATTTCTTGAGGAGTCAAAGTATATGCATCATCTGCTCCTTCTTTTCGATAAAAGGCACACATTTGGCAGCTTGCAGTACAGACATTTGTGTAGTTGATGTAGTATGACGCCGCAAAAGTGACTGTATCTCCAACTAGTTTTTTTCTTGCATTGTCTGCTACTGCTGCAAGAATGTGTTGATTATCATAATTCATCAATTCAAGACCATCTTTGTATGACAGTTCCTCTCCAGCTATCGCACGATCTAGTGCTTGAGAATCTCCAACTAGTTGCTCTAACATGATATATCATGTCACCATCATGATATATTCCTTATACTCTCAAGAGATAAGTAATCCAGAAATCCAGTATTAATATGGTACTTCCACTAGTAGATGAACACAAACCAAAATGTTATTTGTGTCATGAGGGTTTTGAAGACATCGAAAAATTAAGGGGGCATCAAAAATTAAAACATAAAGAATTCTTAGAATCTCATGAAAAAGACAACAAAAGGCAACCAGCTCCAGGTGATGTTACTGTTTTTTAGAGTTCTTTTCTTTAATTGATTTTAGTAGATCTTGTGCAATCTCCTTTGAGATATTTGCCAAGTCATAATGTTTGTCAATAGATAGCGCTTTTTTGAAATGTTTTAGCGCATCTTGCAATTGTCCCATTTCACCTAACGAAAGTCCTTTGTAAGCAAGTGCCATAGCGCATTTTTTGTCAATTTTCAAAGCCGCATCATAGCATTCTATTGCCTCAGGATATTTTTCATCCGAATGTAGTGCTGCACCCTTATTCAGCAAGGCATCAAGATGAGCAGGTAAAATTACAAGTGCCTTGTCATATGATCTAATTGCTTGTTTTATCTTCCCCATGTTTTGCAGAGTTACACCCTTGTCTACAAGGGCATTAACGTTATCAGGTTCTTCTTTGAGTGCCAAATCATAAAGTCTAAGGGCATCATCAAATTTTTCCTCATCTGCATACTCAAAGGCTTGTTCCAACATCTCATCTATTTCATTTCTCACAATGTTTGATAATATCTTGTTAATAATATAGATTAACTAAAAGTAAACAAAATTTACATATTCTTAATGAAGAAAATTGAACTTTCTAAATTCAAACATATTGAATGAAGGTTTTTCTTTCCGTATGTGATCAAACAACTAGGTTTTGCCTACAAACCTTGTAACGGCAATAATTGATTGAAATTTATGAATATAAAGTAGATGAACAATTAGTCAGTACAAAATCATGATGCTTGTTTATCTCGTGGGTCAATTTCAAGTGATTTGTTAAAGCATTCCATTGATTCCTCATATCGTCCCAAACTTCGAAGTACCACTCCCTTGTAATTCCAAAGGTCAGGATCATTTTGATTCAAAAGAAGTGCCTGTTCAAAAAAGCCCAAGGCTTCATAAAATTCTCCATCATTCATCAAAGATTGTCCCTTTTTTACAAGATCTTGGATTTTACTCATAAATTACAAGAAACTTTAATTCTATTAAATTTGAAATTGATTTTATCAGAATAAAATGAACAAATCTTAACAAATTTACATATATTAAGTCAAAATTTAAATAAATTTTTCGCCATGATAAGTTATGACTCTAGACAATACAGATGAAAAGATTCTCAAAAATTTAATGATGGATGCCAGGCAATCAGCCAGGCAGTTAGCACTAAAACTTGGAATGTCAACAGTTACAGTACTAACAAGAATTAAAAAATTAGAAAAGGAGAAGATCATTAAAGGGTATACAGCGATTATTGATCATGAAAAGATAGGATATTCACTTACAGCGATTATTGAGGTACTTGCAAAAAATGACAAAATTGTAAGTATTGAAGAAGAGATATCAAAATTTGAAAATGTGTGTGGAGTTTACGACATTACAGGCTCAACAGATACCATAGTCATAGCAAAATTCAAAGAAAGAAACGATTTAAGCAAGTTTGTAAAGGGTCTTGCAGCCATTTCAAATGTGGAAAATACAATCACACATGTTGTTCTAAATACATCAAAAGAAGATTTTCGATTAGCATAAGGTAACAAAATGAAACGATTCGGTATTTTTATAATTTCATTAATAATTTTTGGAATATCTCAAGTAGGTTATGCGCAATCAAATAATCTAGATATGGAACTCAAAGTAACAGACGAAGAAAAAATTATTCTCTTTTCAGGTTTTGCAATAGCAGTGATTGCAATCTTTCTATTTTTAGCCAGAGACATCATACTTCGAAAAAAAACATCTTACGATAAAGAAGAGCATGAATCAAAAAATGAAAAAACATATGAAAAATATCACTCAGATTGGGGAGATGATTATGAAGAATTAGGAACCAGAAAAAACACCAAAGAAGATAAAGAATTTCGAGATGCTGCAATAAATAATGAACTTCCAAATTATTATGAGATTTTAGGACTTTCAAAAGATGCAACGCAAGAAGAGATTAAGAAAAATTTTCGCGAACTTGCAAAAAAAACTCATCCTGATAAAACAAAAGAAGATTCAGAAGAAGAGATGATGAAATTAAATGAGGCATACGAAGTACTTTCAGATAAAGAAAGTAGAGAAAAGTATGACAGATATCTCAAAGTCGATTAGACAAAATTCAGTTTAACAATAATCATACTAAGTTCAATCGAATTTGGGGTTTGAACACTGTTTGTAAGATTTGTTGAGATTTCAAGATTCAAATATTTTCCTCCAGATTCAATTTGAGTGATAATTTTTAGTTCGCCAAATTCAGTGTTTGGTCCTAACATTTTTTTTGTCAATAATGGTACGATAGTTAGATCTTTGAGGGTACATTTCATCTTGTAGGCAAATGTATCAGAAAAATAAACACCTCCACGAGTAGTAGGCTCATTTACAGGAATTGTAGAATTAGTTATTGAGACATCAATTATGGGGTATGAAGAATCATTTAGTTTAAGACTGAATTTAGGAGAATTTTTCTCATTATAGGTAATCAGAGATTCAAGTAAATCACGGTTTACAGACATTAGAAAATCATCAATTCATAATTCTATTGAGTGTTTCGTGAAAATATATTACGATCCTTTTGCTACCCTTCAAATAGATCATCTTTAAAAACAAGAATCACATTCTTGTGTTATTGCAGCAGTTTGCAAATACACACTCGATGAGAAATGAGATCCTCAATATGATGGTACAAAAAGGCATAGAAGATGATTGCTATGTTGAGATGTTAGATTATACAATTGACTTGTTTGAAAGTCAAGGTTTAGGAACTGATTATTATGGATATCACAATATCAACCACGAACTAGAAGTGACATATTTTTCCCTTTTGTCATCAATACAAAATAAAGTTCAGTTTACAGATAAGGATATAAAATATCTATATGTTGCAGCATTGTTTCACGATTTTGATCCTCAAAAAAATGTCGATAAACCTCACGAAGAAAGCGTTCTAAAA
>CAZBBN010000117.1:3624-4828 GCA_964490195.1 uncultured Nitrosopumilaceae archaeon | reverse complement strand
AAATTGGAGATACAGTTACTTGGTTAAATGGTGACAAAGAGGCACATACTGTTACTAGTGGACAAAGTGCTGGAAGATTTAGTTGGATGAGTCAAAAAGAAGGGGGTTTTGGAAAGCCAGATGGAATATTTGATAGTGGAGGATTTAAGCCAAATGATTCTTGGACACATACATTTGAAGAGGCAGGTGCTTTTCCATATTTTTGTACATTTCATCCTTGGATGGAAGGAATAGTAAATGTTGAACAAACAATTCCTGATTATCCTGTTGATGGAAAAGGTAATAAAATTGAAAAATTTCCAGTAATTCAATTTACTCCAGATAAATTAGTAGAGTTTGATTTGACCTGGGAACCAAATGTTATCAAAACTTTTGAAAAAATTACTTTTGTATTTCAGACATATGATGGTATTTCAAATATCAATATAGATAAAATGAATTATGAGATGATCATATCGCAAAATGGAAGAGAACTATTTCGAGATACAGGTATAACTCAAGTTGGAGGTGATTACAGAAATTTCATCTTTGAAACTGCAGGCCCAACAGAAATTAGATTTCAAAATATTGTGGGCAGTGGTACTTCAGCTAGAGCAAGTATTGCAGGTCAAGATGTTGAAAATCCAATATTTCGTACGGTTGTATTTTATACAATGGTATATGATAATCCAGAAAAAACTAGTACTTCTGAAAAAGTCATACAGCCAGCAAAAAGAATAGATCTCTATTATGTAATACAAATTTCTGTAATAGGAGTTCCTGCAGCAATGTTAGTTGGAATTATTTTGTACATGAAATTCAAGAAATCTAAAAAACATTCTGACCAAAGTAAACCTGGCGCTGTTAAAATCTAAAATAATAAAAAGAAATTAAAAATTGATGAATTAATCTAATCGATTAATTCAGTCCAACCTTTGACGAAGACTGAGTTCTTGTAGAGTGGAACTGGTTGTCCAACAGTAAAGTCCATTGGTCTCATCCAAAAGATTGCTTTTGTTGGGCATACACCAATGCATGCACCATCAGAAATACATCTTTCTGGGTAGAAAACAAATGCTTTACCTCTCTTCCAGCCTTCAACTGGTTTTACTCTAAGGACATCTGGACCTAATGTGGTACAAATTTCTACACATAGTGCGCATCCGATACACATTTGTTCGCTGATGTCTGGAATAATTCCTACTGGCATAACAAAATTAAATCT
>CAZBBN010000117.1:0-3524 GCA_964490195.1 uncultured Nitrosopumilaceae archaeon | reverse complement strand
ACATTTTCTTTCTTTCTTGCCATTCCAGTAATAATTACTGATGAATCTGTTTGATTTGCAATAAATGATAGCAACATAATACACGAATTGACAAATCTTGCAGATTCAAGATCATCAAACATATTGTAAACTCCATTAAACGAATCAATCACAACTAAAAATTTCTCTTTTGATACTTTGGAGATAATTTCAGTTAATTTTTCTTCCCAGTTTTCCTTTTCTGGATGAAAAATTATTACATTATTTTCTTTCTTGATCATGCCAGATTCAACATATCCAGTGTAAAGCAAATCAATATCTACAAAGATTATCTGATTTTCAATAGAATTCATTAATCTATAAAGAAATTCTGCCTTGTGAAAAGGTTCGGAGCATAAAACTAAACTTGGTATGTTCAGCTCAAATTCATTTTTAATATGCACTAAATTATTATCTAAAATCAACTCAGGACTTTTATCCAACACCACTTTAGCATTTTACAGATATAATAATGAATTTAACATCAAAAGATATTTCTGATGATTTTCCAGATTCAGACAAAATTTATCTAAACAATGCATCTGTATCTTTGATGCCTTCTAAAAGTATAGAGGCTATGAAAGAATTTCTTATCACATACAATTCAATAGGTCCTGACTCTAAGGATTCAGAACCATTTATTGCTGAAAAACTTCAAAATGTAAGAAAAGTAATTGCAAAAATCATATCATGCCAGCCTGACGAAGTGGTTCTAACTCAAAGTACAACTGATGGGATAAATTTTGTTGCAAATGGTCTTTCTTTTGATGAAAAATCTAACATCATCATTCGTGGTATGGGACATGAACATCATGCAAACTATTATCCTTGGATTCAATTCAAAGAAAAAGTTTCAGTAAAAAATCTCCCTATAGATAAAAATGGTTTTTTCAAATTAGATGATTTAGAATCTTTCATTGATGATAAAACAAAACTAGTTGCATTGAGTCATGCATTATACAATACTGGTTCAATATTACCTGTAGAAGAGATTGGAAAAATTCTTGATGATAAAATCCCATTCTTTATAGACAGTGCACAAACTGTAGGATGTATTGGAGAACTTGATGTATCTAAAATTAAATGTAATTTTATGTCCTTTAATGGTTCAAAATGGCTTTGTGGTCCAATGGGAACTGGATTGTTTTACTGTAATAGAAAGTCAAGTGAATTACTAAAACCGATGACTATTGGAGGTGAATCTGCAATGATTTATGATGAAACTAATCTCGCTTTCAAAGAACTACCAGACAAATTTCAAACTGGTTTTAGAAATTATGTTGGAATAGTCGGCTTGGAATCCTCTGCAAGATATTTACTGAATTTCGGCATGAAAAATATTCGTGAAAAAAATCTGTACCTATCAAATCTTTTCAGAGAAGAATTATCAAAAATGCCAAATATTATTTTGTACGGGCCTGATGATCCAAATCAAAGAACTAGCATCGTATCTTTTAATGTTAAAGGACATGATTCCCAAGAAATAGTTGATAAACTTGAAAAGCAAAATATCGTTTTAGCAGTAAGAGAAATTATGGAACAAAAAATCATTCGAGTATCCCCTCACTTTTTTAATACTGACTTTGAAATACTTCAGGTAATTGATAAAATTAAAAAACTATAGGTTTTCTTGCTCTTCTATTACCATCATAGTCAATGTTGATTGAACTTTACTGATTTTTCTGACTTTGTTGGTGATAATTGCACGTAGTTTTTCTGCATCATCAGATGATAATTTTAAGACAATATCATATACTCCGTATACTCCCTGAACCTCATATTTGATATCCTCATCAGCAAGAATTTGTTTCACTTCGGTGATAATTGTCTTATCTGATCCTAAATCAGAATTTAATAGAACATATGCAGTAGGCACAAGGAAGATTTTCATCAAACAGTATTTAACTTTTCATAGTTCAAAAACTGATTAATTACTAATAGATTCTATTGATATGAAACCGATAGATCTTACACTTACAATATCAAAAACTATTCCAAGTTTTCCTGGTTCCCCAAAACCTCAATTCATTTTATGGTCTGATATCAAAGATGACGGATATAATCTTGAATTATTGTTCCTCAGCTCCCATACTGGAACTCATCTTGATGCACCATATCATTTTGTTAAAAAAGGCATCAAAATTCACCAAATTTCACTTGATAGGTTAATTGGAAAAGCCATTCTAATTAAACTCAAAAAAACTAAAAATTCTCCAATAACAAAACAAGATATTTCATTATTTGAAAAAAAGAATGGAATTATTCCAAATCATTCATCAGTCTTTTTCTTTACTGAATGGCAAAAAAATCTAAAAAAAGATAATTATTTTACTGAAAATCCCGGATTAGACAAATTAGCTGCAAATTATCTTGTATCAAAAAAGATCAATTTAGTCGGCATAGATTCTCCAAGCATCGATCTAGGAAAGGATGAATCATTTACTGTTCACCATCTTTTCTCAAAAAACAATATTTTGATTGTAGAAAATTTAACAAATTTAAATAAAATCCCTTCTAGAGAATTTAATTTTATAATTCTACCATTAAAACTCAAAGATGCAACAGGTTCACCTGTTAGAGCAATAGCATCATAATTTACCTCTTAATTTCGCAATGCTAAAAATACAGTAAATTCTAATGCCTAGTATGAGTAAACCTGGGAATATTTGGAGAAAAGTTCATGGTAAAATTACAAAAAAACCTACAAACTTTTCTTGGTTAATTGAAGAAAAATTAGCTGGATCAGGAATACCCACAAGTTTTGATGAATTCAATTGGCTTTTAGATCAAGGTGTAAAATCAATTGTTACTATGACTGAGAATGCTTTACCTGATAATTGGGTACAAAATATTGGTTATCTGCATGTTCCAACTCCTGATCTTACTGCTCCTGATATAGACAAAATAGATTTAGCAGTAGATTTCATTCACGAGCAAATTAAAAACAATCAGTCTGTAATGGTTCATTGTGCAGCTGGAATGGGAAGAGCAGGAACTATCCTAGCATGTTATTTTGTAAAATATAAAAAATTTACAACATATGATGCAATTAAAAAAATTCGAGATGAAAGACCAGGCTCTATTCAATCTGAAGTACAAGAATTAGCTATCGGTTTTTATGAAAAACATGTAAGAAATTAGTTTTAAACAAATTCTGAAACTAATTTTCCATCCACTACTTTAATTTTCAAAGTTTTACTTTCCTGAAAAATCAAAGTCAATCCTCCGTCTGTATCAGGATCTTCAACTTTTACAAGTTCTAACATTTTGATTGCATCAAATTTTTCCATTCATATTCACCTATTCTGGAATTGATACGGTCTCAATCTTTCCATCAACTGCTTTGATAAACAAAAACCTGTTGTCTTTAAAGATAAAAGTAATTCCATCTTCTTTATCAGGTTCTTCAACTTCAAGTATTGGTTGTCCTAACAGACCATCGTATTTTGCCATGTTGATTCAACCAAAAAGTTCCTTATATCCCTAATTGACCTTAGTATTTTTTT
>CAZBBN010000116.1:0-4840 GCA_964490195.1 uncultured Nitrosopumilaceae archaeon | reverse complement strand
AGAATTAGGGGATTTATGTATTTGTATGACTACCAGTATTTGGCTTTAACAGTCTCAATAACTTTTTCATGTTCCTTACTCTTTCTACGTGCATATCTCTCCATTGCACCAAGTGGAACACCGCCAAGAGATCTTGCTATAGCATTAAAGAAGTATCTTTGAGGACCCTTTGATCCAGTCTTGGTCATAAATTTTTGAATACCATATTTGAAATTGTGCTGCCAAGTCTTGTAAAGGACACCTAGTTGAGCAGGAGTCATTTCGTTTCCAATATTAAAGAAATCAGATTTTTCCAACAATCCAATAGGAACAAAGGTTAGCGCAGTAGCTGTAAACATAGAATCAGGCTGCTCATGTTCCAGTTCACTAAGCAAACGTATTGTCTCCCAAGAGTCCTCGGGAGTTTCATCATTGTCAAGCCCCATGATTAATGTGAATGCAGGAATCCAATAGTCTTGATTCAATGTCTTGACACCTTCTTTTACAACCCAATGCCATTCAGATGGATCATAAGGTGCAAGTTTTCTGTCAGCATATTTACCAATTAATCTAAGACTTCCTGTTTCGAATCCAGCTTGGACACCAATCATGTTATCAGGACCTGCTTTGATAATTTTAGAAAGATTTGGAATTAATTTTTCATCAGCAATTGCTCCTGCCAATGTACCGTGGGTTGGGTTTGTATGTTCAACACCAGTTGACATGATTGCGGTGAATAATTCTTCTAGTGCTTCTCTGTTTGGTTCCATTCCTTTTGCAGTTCTAGGATCCATTCCATAAACAAAAATATCATCACTGTGAATCCATGCAGATTTAGAGCCACCTTTCTTTATGTTAACTTCGATTTCTCTTTTGACTTTTTCAGGAGAATAGTATCTCAATGATCTTAATGTAACGTCACAGAATTTACAACCTCTACCACAACCACGCATTACCTCAACCATTCCATGCATACTTGGTTCTACAATGTCAGGAATTTCTTCAAGGTCAGGCCTATCCCAGAAATTAACAAATCGTCCATGGATTTTTTTGCCATTTCTTTCAAATTCTTTAATGTTGACTTTAAAGTCATTTCTCTTTCTGAATGGATCCATATTTTCAAAGTCACCGTTAATCAAATAGTTGAAGAATCTTCCAGCATGTCCATCTATTTCAGGTGCAATTCCACCTAATTCTCCTTCAAGAATTGCATAGATTCCAAATTCTTCAATTTTTTCTGGATCATAATTGTATTGCCAAGTTCCTGATGCACCAGAAATTACTTTGGCTTTACTTCCAGTTTTTAATTTAGCAGCTTTGATTCTATGATGTAATTCAGTATTGTAAAATTCATCATAGGATATTTGTTTTCTACCATAAGTAAATGTCATAGTTACAGGACCCATGCCAAGAGGGTCCATCTCGTATGTTCCAACAACTTCTGTTTGAGGACCAATGAATTGCTCAATGTGATCAGGATGGGCAACTACTACATCTTGTCTGCTAAATCCATCTCGTAGTAACCCAGATTCTAATTTTCTCAAGCCATATGGTGCATAGTTTGCAACACCATTTGTATGAGGGATATAATTACAAATAAAATCAAATAGAATCTTGGGAGTTACTTGTTTTCCGAGTATCTTGTACCAAAAACTGCTTTTATCTCGATTTGGGTCAATGGCTGGCGCACATCCAAAAAAGGTTGCCAATGAAAGTCCTCTATATGGAGACATCAAAGTTCTATCTGCAGTTAAAACAATTTTTGGAGTTCCCATACCCGTCATGGAAATAATTTTGTGATTTATTTTAAACCTTGCTAGTAAAATTCAATATTTTTCTAAAATTCCAGCCTTATTTCTGTAAAAATGACCAAATTCCTTGTTTGAAGAGAGATGCTTGCCATCAAAGACAGTCCCATCCCTGCATACCAGATCTTCCCCTACACAGCAGCTTCCACAAATCCCAACACCACATTTCATCATCCTCTCAAGACTCGCTTGAACAAACATATTCCTGGAATGAGCTGATTGCACAGTTTTGTACATCATTATTTCAGGCCCACATGCATATACACCATCAAAATGAGATTCACTAACAAGTTTTTCAACTAAATCAGTGACAAATCCTTTTTCACCATAACTTCCATCATCAGTTGAAACTATTACTTTGTGAGGGTTATTTTTCAACATACTGTTTGCCAAGTCTTCAAAGAAAACTTCATCTTTTGATTTTGCACCTATCAGAACAGTAACATCGTCTGTTGGCTTTACAAAAGTAAGCAATCGCATCATTGGAACAAGACCTGTCCCACCACCAACTAACAAAAGTTTTCCTTCTTTAAGATTAAATGAATTACCATAAGGACCACGAACTCCAATTTGTTGTCCTTCTTCAACATTAAACAAACCAGTTGAAGCAGGACCATGTTTTCTTACAGTAAAGGCTGCCTTCCCAGGTTCTTTAGAAATCATCACACTCATTGGCAATTCATTAATTCCCGGAATCCAGACCATTGCAAATTGCCCAGGAAGAACATCCGACATTACATCGTCTGAAAAAACCAAAGTTCTAACAGTGGGTGTTTCATCAATTATTTTTTCAATCGTAACAATTGTTGTGTGATTATGATTTCTTTGCAAGACCCACCATTTCCTTTATTGAAGAATAATTTTTGCGTTTCATGTATTGTAATATTCCGTTATTGATTTCACTAAAAATATCAATCCAGTTGTCACCCACTGCACTACCCAGTTGAATTGCAGAAGCACCCGCTAAGAAGAATTCTATTGCATCTTCCCAAGTAGAAACACCACCACATCCAATTATTGGAATATCATATTTTGAAGAAATCTCATATACACATCTCAATGCAATTGGCTTGATTGGAGTTCCAGATAATCCTCCAAATTTATTACTAAGAATAGGTCGTTGTGTTTCAACATCAATAGCTATCGCTCTTACCGTATTGATTGCAGTAATTGCGTCAATTCCAGAATCTATTGCAGCACTTACAGTGTTTAGATAATGAGTGGTACCTAAACCTACTTTTGCAATTATAGGTACATTAGTGGTGTTTTTTGTAGTAGTTACAATTTTTTTAACTAATTCTGGATCATCGCCAACTTCTAAACCAACTTTGGCAACATGGGGACAAGATAGATTTAGCTCATATGCGGTAACTTTACAATTTTCAAATTGTTTTATCATTATTTCAAAATCTCCAGGAATTGAACCCACCAAGCTCACCACTATCGGAACATCTTGGTTAGGTTCAATCATTTTAGCAAAATTTGAAGATCCAGGATTTGAGAGACCTACTGCATTTATCCAGCCACCACCTTTTACACTGAAGATGGTTGGATTTGGATATCCATCCCATGGCTCTGTACTAAGAGATTTAGTTACAACAGCACCTGCACCTGAACGGTGTAATCGATTGAAAACATCCAAGGATATACCCAAAATTCCAGATGCCAGCATCACGGGTCTATCTAGTTGAATTTGACCTATGGAAGTTGCAAGACTGGATTCCACTTTGAATAATGAACTTAGTTTCGAATATAATAGTTGATTCACGATTCTGGTACCTTTTTTAAAGGTGATTTAGAATTAACTAGTCATGTATTCTGTGATATTAACAGAATTGGGAATCTCAGTTTTCAATGATGGAAAGCTTGAAAAAGCATTTCCTTTCTCAAATCCAGTTAAAGAATATCTTTTAGTAAAAAATAAAGAATCAAAACTAAATGAGCTAATCAATTACCTAGCTTCAATTCAAAGAGGAGTTTCTGTTAGTGATGAATCATTACTTGCAATTTTAAAAAAATATTCAATTGATTGTTACTTGATGGAATCCTCAGAGTTAGATAACATTCAAGCAACAAAACCACAAATAATTGTAGATTCAGGATTTGCTTCTAATTTACAAGACACGTTAGGAAAGCTAAGAGAGTTTGCTTTAGGATTATCATCATCCAAAGTTACCGAAGTTTCTGAAAGTCCAGATCTTCATATCATTCAAGCTATCAATTCACTAGATGAAATTGATAAAATTGCAAATGGTCTAAGTTCAAGACTTCGAGAATGGTATGGATTACATTTTCCTGAATTAGATAATATTATTGATAGCATTAATGGATATGCTCAAATTGTACTTGCTGGTAAACGGGAATCATTAACAAAACAAGTTTTTGAAGATGCAGGATTTCCTGAATCAAAAGTGGAGATGCTATCTTTGATTTCTTCAAAAAGTAGAGGCGGGAATATTTCGGATGTTAATTTAGCTATAGTCCAATCAATTGCAAAACAAATTGTGGATTTTCATGAATTACGTAAAAAACTTGAAGAGCATGTTGAAACTGCAATGCAAGAGATTGCACCAAACCTTTCAGCAATTCTTGGCAGTGCAGTAGGTGCAAGAATTTTGGGAAGAGCAGGCAGTCTCAAAAGATTAGCTTCGCTTCCTGCTAGTACAATACAAGTACTAGGAGCTGAAAAAGCATTGTTTAGATCATTGAAGACAGGTTCTCAACCACCAAAACACGGATTATTATTCCAACATGCAATGGTTCATGCTGCTCCCAGATGGCAAAGAGGAAAAATTGCACGAGCAGTTGCTGCCAAGGCAGTAATTGCTGCAAGAGTTGATGTCTATGGTGATGGACTAAATCAAACGCTCCTTGAAAAACTCAACATCAGAGTGGATGAGATTGGTAAAAAGTATGAAAATCCAACTGAAAAAGACATGAGAAAACCTCAATCATTTAATCGTGAAGGTAGAAACTTTGGAGATAGAAGAAGAGAAGGTGGAGATAGAAGAAGAGAAGGTGGAGATAGAAGAAGAGAAGGTGGAGATAGAAGA
>CAZBBN010000115.1:0-4869 GCA_964490195.1 uncultured Nitrosopumilaceae archaeon | reverse complement strand
AAGAAAAACTCTGGTTTAAAAAAACTCAAAAGAGAAAATAGCCTCAAAAATAGCAAAAGGTTTTACAGTTTTATCCCAAGATGAGTCTATCTTTACAGCTGATGCAATATTTAGAAAAAAGATGTGGGTCAAGAAAGGAACACGTCCAATCATTTTGGTAAATGGCTCACACCAAAAGACAATCATTTTTGGTGCATTGAGTCATGACGGTAAACAGTTCTTCAGACAGTATGACAAGTTTGACCAGTATTGTTTTTTGGATTATCTAAAGGAACTGCACAGAAAGTTTGGAAAAGTTTTGGTGTATGCAGACAGGGCACCACAACATAAATCAAAATTGATACAAAAATATCTTGATAAGAATTCAGATGTCATATTAGATTGGTTTCCAAAAGGCTCACCGCAATTTAACGCAGTTGAAGAAGTATGGAAGCAAGGAAAATACAATTTGTTAGTGTCACAGTATCAACCATCATTGAGAAATTTGAAAAATAACATCTCCAAATATTATAGAACTGCCAGATTCAAATTAGATATTATCAAATACATGCAACGAGAAGATGGTTGATGAATTTATGTTAGAGAGTATAAGTATCAAGGTCCATGCCTAAATCAGTTGCCGCAATCGACTTTTTACTCATGGGTGTTTGATTCATACCTTTTAATTAACTAATATGACATAATATTTTTGTGGATTTTAAGGAAATTTTAGTGCCATTTGACGGATCATCTTTTGCAAAACATGCCTATAACCGCGCATTAGATATTGCTAAAGTACATGGTTCTAAAATTACAGTTGTCATAATTATAAAAAAAGAATACCCTCCAATAGTAGGATTTTCAAAAATGCAACCAAAGATAATGGCAGCGCATCAAAAACATGCAAATAAACAGATTGCAAATCTCAAGGATATGGCAATAAAACAAGATATATCATTTCATTCCAAAATAAAACAAGGAACTTCAGTTGTAAAGGAAATAATAAATTTTACAAAAACTCACAGATTTGATCTCATAGTAATGGGCTCACATGGAAGATCTGGATTAAAGAAATTAGTATTAGGCAGCGTAGCAAATGGAGTGATACAACATGCAAAGTGTCCAGTTTTGGTGACTAGGTAAAAAATGTATTTTAAAAATATACTAGTACTATTTGATGGTTCAAAATATTCACAAAGAGCTTTTGAGAAAGCTGTAAAGTTAGCAAAAAACACGGACGCTAAAATCAAAATATTGACATGTATATCTGCAGGACATGGAACAGATATGGCATTTGAGACCAAGTTTGTAGATATGGAAGAAAAAAGACTGAGTGATGCTGCCTTTGCAGAGATTATAAAATTAGAATCCCTAGCAAAAAAATCAGGAGTGTCTGTAAGCGGTGCTGTTGTTAAAACCATGTCCATTCCAGATAAAATAACCACTTTTGCAAAATCTCAGAAATCAGACTTGATAGTGATGGGCGCACATGGAAGATCTGGATTTCTCAAGATAGTAATGGGAAGTGTTGCAAATAGAGTTTTGAATCAAGCTCCATGTCCAGTACTTGTTGTAAAGTAATTTTTATACTTTGTACACATTTTTTTGAGAAATAAATTCTCATCAAAAAGAAAGATTTAGATGATGTCTGTTCCTCTCTGTTTATTTCCAATGTCTATAGATTCCTCAATAGTGGTGATGAAAATTTTTCATCCCCTTTTGAACCAGTACTTGTAGTATTGACTATGCATTTGCAACTGGTCATGTAGGGTTGTGTATCAGTTCTAAAGATCATAAGCAACTTTGGCCACAAGTGACAAAATGGTTTGCAGAAAGATCATAAAAATTTAGATTTAATTTATAAAAAAATGGATGAACATAAACTAATTTCTCAAAACTCGCCCTCTGCATACAAAATTTCATCAAAATTGGTTTAAAACTATGCAGATCTAGGGAAAATTTTATCATGTAAAGGAAAAGTTTGGGCAACGATTAGATTTTGAAATCTAGATGTGATTAGAAAAAATGGCAAAAAACTCTCTAGCATCATTTTTTGATAGCTCTTTGTTTTTTGTAACACAATAATTTGTAGTAAAGGTACATTTTGGACATCCACCCCAATTCTTACCTTGTGCAACTAATTTTTTCTGTTTAGGATCTACTGGACAATCACAATCATGAAGCAATGAATAGCAAGTATTAAGAATTTTTTCAAAATCATCATAGATTATTTTGCTGCAGCCATTAAATCCATCTGAGGAATTATCATAAAGATAGATTACTCCGTTTTCATAATATGCATCAATGTCATTTGATTCGGATTTAGTGATAATTTTTGCAGCATTGATAAACACATGTGTAATAGTATGAATTCTAGAATCGGCTGCAATCTGGCTTTTTGATTCAGAGTTGGATTTTAAAACAAATTCTGGTGGTATTGTAATACTTACTGAGGAATGCTTTGATTTCCAATTAAAATTTCTCCAAGATGAAATACTGGTTCCATTGTGAGTTTCAAAGTTTTCTGATGATTCGTTATAGTTTCCTTTAACATATCCCGTAATGGTTCTACTAAGCTCAATTATACCATAACGCAACGAAAGTTTTTTAGATTTTACAGAAATTTCTCGATGTATTGCATTTCTTTCAGATTCCTGAAGAAGGGATGTTCTAACTATAGGGATTGTTCTTTTTTGTTTTTCATACGATTTTTTCAGATACGCTCTTGCATTATTTTGGGATTTTATCAGAGATATGACCTCATAGTTTTGTTTGTTAAAGTGATAAATTGCATTTTGATGCAATTGATAATACCCTACAGGTACACCACGGATTCCAATTTTTTTAGAATTGTAGTATATTGCAATCTCACCTGAAGTTCCTCGTAAATTGATGCTATTTGCAAAATCAAAAAATTGGGATTTATCAGATTCAGTTGCAGCATCCTTTTCAATTTCAATTGATTCTAGGTGTTTATCAGAAATTATTGTATTTTTTTTGTTTATTGGGATGACATGATCTTGAGATAGATAATCATCAATATGCCGTGCAAAATAATGGCATGCAGCATCATCAGGATCAAAGACACAAATGGCATAGGATTTTTGTCCCATACGACCAGCACGCCCAATTCTTTGGACAAAAGAGTCATACTCATTTTTGAATGCAGATATTACCACATCCACATGACCAATATCTATCCCAAGCTCCAAGGTTGGGGTGCAAGATAATGCATCTAATTCTCCTGCTTTCATTTGAGATTCGTACAGTTTTCTGTTATTTTGATCAAGACCGCCTCGATGAATCTGAATTCGTATTCCATCATTTGCATCCTCTACATTTGATGCAAGAAATTCTGAATCATTATGGGAGTTGCTAAAGATTAACTGCGTGGATTTATTTTTGTAGCAAATTGATGCCAACATCTCCATAGTGGTTCGCTGTCCATACTTTATTGGCATAATGAAAAACATATGCATGTCATGTTTTCGTCGAATCTTACTTTTGATGTATGAAAATGAATCTTCAGGTAAATCAAACATATTTGAAAAGAATTCTTTAGAATTATCCAATGTGGCAGAAGAACCAATGAATT
This sequence comes from uncultured Nitrosopumilaceae archaeon, assembly GCA_964490195.1. Classification (GTDB taxonomy): domain Archaea; phylum Thermoproteota; class Nitrososphaeria; order Nitrososphaerales; family Nitrosopumilaceae; genus Nitrosopumilus. Next base: position 1,295 of record CAZBBN010000115.1, on the reverse strand, counting down.
GAATATCTCCCATGTATCGCTTCATTCGATTCAAAACATGGTAGACATTTGATCCATGAAAGCTAGTGTAAGAGTGAGCCTCGTCCATAACGATTATTTTTGCAGTTTTGAATAATTCGTTCCATTTTTTGTCTTGTAATATTAGATGATAATTGATAAAATCAAAGTTTGTTGCAATGATAAGTGATTTTTTGCTGGCATCTGAAATTATCATATCTTTGTATTCAGAACTTTGGCCACCATGAATTGAATAAACTGCAACTTTACTTTTCAATCCACAGCTATCAATTAGATATGATATCTTGGATACTTGATCATCAATCAGTGCATTAAGTGGATATACAAATAACGTAAATACTCCTGGTTGTTCCTCTTGAGAGATCTTTTGCAATATTGGAATACAAAATGCCTCAGTCTTTCCAGAACCAGTTGGTGCAGAAATTATTGAATTATTTCCCTTCAGAATAGAGCGAATTGACTCTTCTTGAAATGGAAGTAATCCTGAGAACCCGTATTTTTCAATTCCTTTCAGAATATTTTCAGACAAGACATCTTTTAGGCTATGAACAGGAATCTTTTCAGGTTCCGGTGACAGCATATTCTCATAATGGATTATTCCCAAGGACTCTTCATTGTGACCTTGAACAATCTCATGAATTATCCCGTCGTCATCAACTAGAGATTTTGGGATTTTATTAATATCAAATAAGATTTCTACAGGTAAGGGGATTTTTGGTTTAGGTTTATTCTCTTTTTGTTTTCTGTGTTTTTTTATTTCATCAGGAAAGTATGGTTCAGATTCTGTAGGACCATCACATCTATGAGGCTCATCAGTTCGTGAATCAATAGGAATGAATTTTCCACTATCAGACTTGAATTCTTCATCCCAATAGATTTGCACACCACATCCTTTGTAACAAGGTTTTGTGTTGCCAGAATAATTTACCCCATAAGTTGGTTTTTTTGAAATTACTTTTTCAGGATTACATTTTGGACAAATCCATGGACCCCCAACATCTTCAAAATTTTGTGAGAGTTTGGTATCGCAATTAGAACAAAATTTCATTAATACGTTTTTGAATGATTTACCATTAATGAACATATGATAAATTTGATGTTTACATTAGATCAATTTTCATTTAATTATTTGGCAAATTATAACCAGAGATTTTCAAAAAAATAGCTCAAGATTTATTTTGATTTGACATTTAGTTTAACAACATCACCTAATGAAATGTTATCAATTAATGCAACTAGTTTGTTGGTATCAAATGGCTTTTGTATTATAGCAGATG
>CAZBBN010000114.1:0-4885 GCA_964490195.1 uncultured Nitrosopumilaceae archaeon | reverse complement strand
CTGACAAATATTCAAAAATACTGCCAAAGGTTTTTGGTAAATGGAATTATCTAAAATCAAAAATAGGTGAAAGAGTGTATGGAATTAAATTACTTGCAAATGGATTGCTTGCAGACAACCCACAAATTAAAGTATCATCTGGAATTCCATTTTATGAGTTGATGTCATATGTGCACATAAAATATCAAAGAAACTTTGAATCTATTTCAGAAGAACTCTTAGCAGAACAGATTTCGTATTGGTTTTACACTAATTTACTGTACCATCCAGTTGGAAAAAACAATACTGAATATGCTGGAATAAACGGTTTGAACCCTGTATTTGAGGATGAACCTAAACTAAAAAAATGGTTTCTAGTTTTTTTCAAAGAAGCAATGAAATATTATCATGAGAGATACAATATTCTAAAACAATCAAAGATTAAATGACTTTCTAATTTTTTGACTTGATGATGTTGTTTAATTCGTTTAGATCAAAAGGCTTTGTAAGTAACCCAAACAATCCTGAATGTTTTGCTTTCTCAAATTCTTCGTTATTAATTGCATATGCTGACGTAAAGACTATCTTTGCCTCTGGATTGTCTTTTTTTATTTTAAAAAATGCGTCATATCCATTCATTACTGGCATCTTTAGATCCATTAGAACAATATCTGGTCTTGACTCTTTGTATTTTTTTATGGCCTCTTCGCCATTTTTTGCAGTAATCACATCATAGTTTTCATATTTTAGCATGTATTCTGTCGCCTCCAAAAACTGAATATCGTCATCTACCAAAAGAATACGTGGATTTACCAATACTGTCTCCTAAATTTTTTGTCACTAATCAATATTATTTGGATGGTCATTTTGGTAGCCTAATTGAAAATTTCACAGGATTGGAAGTGGCATATATGTCTCCATTGTGTTGTTGTATGATGTTTTTACAACTGGAAAGGCCTAATCCAGTACCCTCTAACTTGGTAGTAAATAAGGTGTCAAAGATTCTTTTTAGATCCTTTGATGGTATGTTGGGGCCTGAATTCTCAAATTCAATTGTGACATCAGACAAAGTTTCATGCGTGTTGATATTGATGTATCCCTTTGCATCTCCTATGGATTGAATAGCGTTTAGTATAATGTTTACAAATACTATGAGCATTTTTTCATGATCAAATTTTATGATTACATCATTTTTTGGAGTATTAATTACAATGTTTGGTGGAACAGTTAATGTGTTAATTGCTTCGTGAAGAGTTTGATTGATTGATTGTGATTTTGGTATTAATGGTGTTGTTCTAACATAGTTTAACACCTCTTCAATCTGATGCGAAATGCGTCGAACTGATAGATTTATTCGGTTAATCTCCCTTGAGATGATTTCATTATTGTTATTGTTCTCTTTATCGATTATTACTCCTGCATTTTTTATTGTGCCTAATGGATTTCGTATGTCATGAGCAATGTTTGATGAAAGTTGTCCAATTACTGTCAATTTTTCTTTTTTGAAGCTTTGTGAGCGTTTAATCAAGAATGCTAATAAAACAACAATTGTAGATAACAACAAAAAAACTGTTTGAATCTTTGTGAAAAAGATTGTTTCATCAATCTCCTTGTTTATGGATTGAGTTGGCGTGACTACACCAAATATAAATTCCATTTTATCATTTACAATAACTGGTATTGCTGTGTGTATCCTCTCTCCAATACCATCATTCAAAGTAAAAATTATAGTTGAGAGATTGCCCTGAAATACCTTTTGGATGTGACTGTTTAAAACAGAATTATGATTAATTTGTTTTTGAATTTTTTCACCAAAGAAATCCTTTCCTATATTTTCAGTACTAGGATCAATCAACAGAATGTGGTTTTCATCCATCACCGTCAAAAACTGAGATTCAATATCATAGATATTCCCATGTCTCTTGAAAAATTCACTTGAAGCTAATGTTGCCAACAATAATCCTTTAGGTTTGTTCGTCTGTTGATCTATTATTGGAAACATAATTGCAATTTCTGGCTCATCAAACAAAAGAGTATTAATGGATAGTATTTTTGGTTCTGATTCTAGAACATTTTTTTCAGAATCAATTAGATTTGATAGTCCCTTTACTTTGGATCCAACAAATGATTTGTGAATTTTGCTAGCTTGGGAGAGAACCGTAAAATCTTCATCAATGGCGAGAATTTGTGCGGTGGGGGAGATGGTGTTTAGACGATTAAATGTCTGTGCAATTAATTGGTTTGATTCTGCAGTTCCAATATCTTCTTGCAATTCTTTGGATTTTGACAGGTTATCTAGTTCAAATATGATTAATTCTAATTCAGAAGTTATGTTTTTGGATATGGATTTTGCAATGATTTCTTGAATTTTGATCTGATTTTTTATGATTGATGATTTGATGTTTTCTTCTTCAATACTGTAGATTTCAACTGTGATGATTAGCAATGAGACAATAATTGAAAATATTATGGCATACCATGTCCACTTTTTTTTATTCACTGTTACGGACAATTTATCATCTCCTAATTAATTCCCTCATTACATGTATTTCATATTATTGAAGCTAAAACTCAATTGTGATTTTGAACTTTTAGTCTGACCTGTCACGTTCTTTATGTTCCACAACTCTGATAGTCTTCTTTTACAATATCCCTCTTTTCCCTCTGTTTTGTTTTGGAACTTAAAAAGGGAAACTAGAGTAGTGGACCGGATGGGATTTGAACCCACGACCTTTGCGGGAAATTATTTCCTTACGCAGTGTGAGTGCGTCATCCAAACCAAACTAGACGACCGGTCCAATGATTCTACTAAAAGACGAGTTTTTTTATCTTTAGGTGGTTCTGAATATATTGTTATTACCTTGACCTTTTCTACTGATAAAAAAATACTAGTCATGTCTCTACAAGAATTCGATGCTTTGATTGATAGGATGAAATTGGCATACGAGTATGCTGAAAATCTAGGACAATATGTGGAGGCTGCCAAAATCATTTACCAAATGAATGATCAATTACCTGATGATCTTCAACTAATCCTAGAAGATTTGGAAAATCCAGATTCTGCAAAATCATTTATAATTAAATACAATAATGAATTAAAATCCGCAATTGTAAATTATAGACAAAGATTGATGGATTTTTAATTTTATTTCTTAACGCCTAGGTTTCTGTTCTTTAATCTCAAGTATGGATTTCTGCATTTCCTACATCGTGTTGCATCTATGTCGTTTCTACATCCACATTTGAAGCAAATTCTCATTACCAGACGAGCTTGTTGGGCAATTCGTTTCTTTTCTGGATCTGTGATAGGCATTTAATTGACTCCTGCATCACTCTCTTTTATTCTAATCGGATTTTTCCATTTTTCCGGCCAATAATACTGGTACTTCGGCAGGTCTTTTTGCTACTGGGATATTTGCTTTGTTAAACATTGAAATTTTGGATTCAGCAGAGCCGTAAGTTCCCATAACGATTGCTCCTGCATGACCCATTCTCTTTTCTTTAGGAGCTGCTCTGCCTGCAATATATGCTACAGTTGGTTTGTTAAATCCGCTATCAATAATTCTTTGAGCTAAAATCTCCTCTGAATCTCCACCTATTTCTCCTACAACTACCATTCCTTCCAAATCTGGGATGTCTTTTACCATCTCAAACGCATCAATTAGTCTTGTTCCGTTAATGGGATCTCCTCCAATCCCAATAGTGATTGACTGACCAAATCCTGCATTGGTTAATGCATCTGAAATTTCATAAAGCAATGTTCCGCTTTTTGATAAAACTGCAATCTTTCCTGCCTTGAAAGGCATTGGTGGCATAATTCCTATTTTGATTAATTCTGGAATCATAATTCCTGGTGTGTTTGGTCCGATGACTATTGCCCCTTTTTGATTTGCCAACTCTAATGTCTCCATAGTATCTCTAATTGGGACGTGCTCTGGAATTGCAACTAGTAGCTTGATCCCTGCTTCTAGTGCTTCTTTTGCAGCTCCGAGGAAGAATTTAGCTGGAACAAAAATAATTGAGATTTTTGCATTAGTGGCATCAACTGCCTCTTGCATGGTGTTGTAAATTGGAACACTTTCATTCCATGTTTGGCCCCCTTTACCTGGAGTAACTCCTGCCACTACATTAGTTCCATATGTAATCATATTTCCTGTATGCAATGATCCATATGATCCCGTAATCCCTTGAACAATTACTCCTTTTCTCTCATAATCTGGTTCTCCTGGTTTTCCTTTAAGTAATCCAAAAATATCTGTCATTTCTTTATTCCCATCACTGCAGCGTTAATTGCCTCTTCTACTGAATCAAATATGTTGGTTCTGGAACCTTGCAACATTTCTTTCGCTTTGTCTGATTCTGTTCCTTTTAATCTTGCAAATACTGGCAAATCGATTAAATTATCTTCATATGCTTTTAGAAATGCTTCTGCAACAACTGTTGTTTTTACAATTCCTCCATAGAGATTTACTAGAATTCCTTTTACTCTGTCTAATTTGCTAATCAAAGTTAATGCTTCATAAACTGATTCTGTTGTTGCACCGCCACCTACATCTAAGAAACATGCTGGCTTTCCCCCATTATCTGATAACATGTCTAGTGTAGACATTACTAGTCCCGCACCATTTCCTACAACTGCAATGTCTCCATCTAACTCTACTAATGAAAATCCACTTTTTTCAGCTTGCTCCTCAATCTCTGTCTTCTCTTGATATTTTTGTAATTCTGGATGTCTAAAGTTACTGTTATCATCTGTTACAAATTTACCATCAAGTGCCATAATTGAATCATCTTGCATGATGGCAAGTGGATTGATCTCTACAAGTTCTGCTTCTTTTTCAATCGTAAGTTTTGATAATTTCTTTAAAGTATCTACAAATTGTTCTGCAGTATTTCCTTCCAACCC
>CAZBBN010000113.1:0-4891 GCA_964490195.1 uncultured Nitrosopumilaceae archaeon | reverse complement strand
GTTCTCTATTGGCTCATTCATGTTGCTAGATGACAAGGTATCGCTGATGGATTTGAAAATTTTACTGTACTTTTCACCATACAGTTCACATAAAACCGATTTTTAATGCCTCGGGGCAATCAACACAATTGTATAATCTGCAGTGATGTTTTAAGATTAATTCTGATTCAACTATTTCTAGTTCAGGTGTGCCAAGTGCAAGCAACACTTTTTCCATTGTAACCATTACTACCAATCTTTCCATCTCATCGGCAGTATTCACAAAACAATCTAATCTGCAATGTTATTTATTATTTCATTTACAACATATTGGACATTTTCATTACGTCATTGTTTTTAATTTTTGTATTTGTTTAGCAGATGTTGAACTTCTAGAATAGCCCCTATTTTCAACCAATTGTTTTGAAACTGCCATGATGACATCTCCTGTGTTAAATGGTTTGATGAGATAGTCCTTCGCACCACCGGATTTAATTGAAGTATAGATGATTTCTTTATTATCTCTAGTTGAACAAACTATGATTTTTGCTTTAGGATCATTTTTCATTATCTCATTGATTGTTTGTATTCCTTCAACGTTGGACATCATGATATCCATTATGGTTACATGTGGTCTATGTGCTTTGTATTCTGCAATTGCTCTTGTCTTGACTGGGTTTGCAAGCTGAACTGGTATGCCATTTCTTTCAAATGCCTGACATGTCTTGATCCACAGGTTGCCTGTTGATTCACACACTGCAGTACAAGTACCATGCTGTTGTATCATTTGTTTTGCAAACGACTCTGCATCTGCAAGGGTGTTATGATATGTGGTTTCATCAATAATGGTGCCGTCTGAATCCATTATGCACACTACACAATTCTTCATTCCAATGTCAATTGCTATGTATTTCAATTATTCACCTCCTTTTGTTTGTGGTTTAGCTGGAACGAGCTGCATACATCTATCAGGGATCATAGTCCCACTGAGACTGCATCTTAGGATTGCCCTATTCAAGATTCAAGGTATCAAGTACCATGTATATGAAAGGGTCAGATAACCACAGACAATACGCAGATGAGACTTTTACATGTCTCCAAGATTATCTAAAATGGCGGTTTTTTTGTTAGGTGTGAATTGTGTGATTATTAATAATTAATCCACAATCTTTTTTCTAGGTAAAAGGTAATTGATTAAACAGATACACTAGAATATCCATTCTACACAGTATTCTCATGCGTATTGGGTGTAGCCTAGGCTCATTGCTATCAATAAACAACGTTTTGCAATGCTCAGATATTCTTTCAAAAACTAATGTAGACACAATTTGGGTGCCTGAAACATGGGGCATGGAGAATTTTTCGATGCTCACCGCAGTATCAACCAGAACAACAACTCAAAAAATAGGTTCATCAATTATCAATATTTACTCAAGAAGTCCTGCTACTATTGCCATGGGAGCAGCTACTGTTGACATGTTATCTAACGGAAGATTGATTCTAGGTCTTGGTACGAGCAGTTTACCAATCGTAGAAGATTTTCATGGTAAAAAATTTGAAAAGCCATTACAACGAATGAAAGAATATGTGGACATTATCAGGTGGGTTTTATCTGGAAAAGTAGTAAATTACAAGGGTCACATTTTTAATTTAAAAGATTTTACATTGTTAATAAAACCAAAAAGAAAATCCATCCCAATCTATTTGGCAGCAGTAAATCAAAAAATGGTCGAATTGGCATGGACTACTGGAGATGGTGTAATTTTTTATTTAAGACCAATTAATGAAATGAAAAAAACCATTTCAAAAATGCAATTAAAGAAAAAAATAGATGTCACATGTCAAATAATCACTAGTGTTGCAGAAGATTCAGACAATGCTATTAAACGCGCAAAAAAAACATTGGCATTTTATGTGTCTGTGGGAAAAATTTACAGAGATTTCTTATCAAATAATGGATTTAAAAATGAAACAGAATCGGTATATGATGAATTTAAAAAATCAGGATTCAAATCAAATCATGAATGTATTTCTGATTCGATGTTACGATCACTTACAATATCTGGAACATCTGAGGAATGTAGAAAACAGATCATTAATTTCAGAAATGCAGGAATTGATTTGCCTATAATTCAATTTAATCCAGTAGGAGATGTGATCAAATCTTTTAATTTATTTAAAAAAACATTTCTAGATGAATAATATGAGAAAGGTAGGAATTGTTGCATATGGAATAACACCTTTTACAAAAGAAGATCTAAAAATAGAATCTGTTTTACTCGAATCTGCAAAAAATCTTTTTGAACATAATTCTCATATTGATAGAAATAATATAGAGGCAGTTTTAGTCTCTACAAATAATAATTCAAAATACCTATCTCCAGTTTTATCAGAATTGGTTGGTATTCAGCCTAAAATTGCCCATTCGATAGAAAGTTTGTGTAATTCAGGTACAAATTCGATAGTATCCGCATATTCATATATTGCCTCAGGTTTGGCAGACATGGTTCTCGTCTCAGGAGCTGAAAGATATGACAGTCCTGGACAAATTTTAGAATGGGATAATTCCAGAGGAGAATACAAGCATCCTATTTTTTGGGCATCAATTTTTACAAAATCATACAAGCATGAATTTTCTATTTCTGATGAAGAATTGGCAATAGTGCCAGTAAAGAATCACAAACAAGCTAAAGAAAATCCAAATGCAATGTCAGATAAAATTTTTTCAATACAAGATGTAATTAATTCTAAAAAATTAACAGAAGATATTAGGTTATTAGATTGTTCAAGACCATGTACTGGCAGTGCATCAATTATCCTTGCATCTGAAGAAATTACAAGAAAAAATACGGATGAGCCAGTATGGATTACAGGAATTGGTCAAAAAACATCTTCAGCAGGGTTTACAAAAAATACATCATTGAATTCTATGGAATCAACAAAAATAGCTGGACGCGCAGCATTACAAATGGCTAATCGATCTATTACTGATGTGGATGTTGCCGAAATTCATGATGCATTTTCGGTTTGTGAGCCTATGGCATTAGAGTCATTGGGTTTTTCTAATTTAGGATTTGGGATAAATACAATAAAAGAACTGTATGAAACAAATAATTTTAAAATAAATCCAAGAGGCGGATTAATTGGAACCGGGCATCCTCTTGGAGCAACAGGCATAGCTCAAACCATAGAAATCGCCCAACAATTACAATCAAAGGCAAATAATCGACAAGTGGACGATGCCAATATCGGATTAGTTCACAACATGTCTGCTGCTGCAACTTCTTCAACAGTATTGGTTTTAGAAAAATGAATTTTGAATCAGAATTATCAAAAGGAAATTTTTACATTCCTAAATGTACTAAATGCTTTAAAGTTGTTTGGCCACCATCAGAATTTTGTAATCATTGTTTTGGAGACGTATCTTTAAAAAAGAAGGTATTTGAAGGTAAAATTATTGAATTTTCAAGACAAGATGATGAATATTTTTGCTTAGTTGAATTTGAAAAAGAAATTAGAGTCATGGCAAAAATGCTCAATACCCCAAAGACAGATCAAAGAGTTAAAATTTCAAAATGTGGCATTTTTAATGGAAATTACTTTTTTCAAGTTATTTGAATTTTGTATAGATGTATGGAGTTTCTATTTTCTGATCAAATGTCCAAACAGTTGGAAGTGAAACAGTATCTACCACATCGAGATTGTGTTTTTCAATGAGTGAACTCCATCCTCCATTACCAAGATTTCCTGACAATTGTCTTTTCGAATGTGTTCCGGCAAATACAAGACCCGTATTTTTTTTTAGATCTGGAATTGAATTTATTTTATCAATTATGTTGGTAGCTAAGACATCCCCTCCCATTTGAGGTAGACCTCCGATGAAAAATATGGGATGAGTTAATTTGATTTGAGAATAATCAAAATCTAATGCATCTTCACATTTAGGATGAAAATTTTGATTTGTTGATCTACAAATTGTCTCTTGCAATTTTACTAGTACATCGTCAATTTCAATGCTATGGGAAATCAATCCAAGAAAATTTCCACAAAAAGCGATTCGGCCATCACCAGAGCCGATATCAATCAAGTCGGCATATCCATATTGTTTTGCCAAAAATGCCATCACATATGCAGACATTATCCATGTTGGATAAAATGGCTGACAGCTTGTACCATGTTTGATGCTGTTTAACCAGTATTCGTTAATGTCGCCTTCATAAACAATGCAAGATATTCCTGCAATTTCTTGTTCAAATGAATTAAAGTAAATTGGATTTTTTTTAGCAAAATCATGGAGTAAATTCAAATGTTTTGTATCTATTGGAAATTCTACAGAGGATGAAGATGGGATTATCTCTTGAATGTGAGCACTACCAGTATAATTTGTTGCAAAATCTTGTTTTATTAAAATCAAATTTTGGACCAGTTTATCTAACATTATTTTTGTAAAATTAAGGAGATTGATAAACTCATTGGAATTTAGATTGTTTTTTTAGATAAATTTAATCGGATTTCATCTTCTACTTTTTTTAATTCTTGTATAGTGCTAATTTTCAATTTTTTATTTTGTTGAATTTCATCATCAGTAGGTTCCATTATTAATTGAAATTCCAAATGCTTGATTGTGTTTAAGTAAAAATCTCTCTGCTCAAATAATTTTTCAATTATTATCTCAGACAATAACGAATCATAAAAATGACCATATTTATGAATTAGATAATGTTCGAGGACTTCAGAATTATTGAATAAACGACAGCCACCGAAATTCATTTCAGAATTATTCTTAATAACTGGATATTTCTTAAAAATATTGATATGAAAATGACCTTTGTCTGATATTTAATTGAGTTATTATGTAATTACCTTCTTTTCTATATCTATATTCAGAATAAAATGTCAATGAGAAAAAAAG
>CAZBBN010000112.1:0-4925 GCA_964490195.1 uncultured Nitrosopumilaceae archaeon | reverse complement strand
AATTCTGATGAAATCTCTCCACTTGAGTGGCTATCGATTAATCGATTTTTGTATGAGATAAAACAGATTGATTCTCCGTGCATATCGGTATATTATCCCTATGGCAAGGGACAAGAAACCGTGTCTTTTCTGGAGGAAACAAAGCGAAATGAATCCCTTGAAAAAATTGAATCAAAAATTGAAAAAAGGATAACAGAACTCAAAGACAATCCAGTTTCTGTAGGTAATTTTACAAAAACATTATGTATTTTTGGATGGATAAAAAACAACAAAGTAAACATCAAAGTGATTGGAACTTCAAAAAAACTCCCCTATGTCTACATGGCAAGCAAAAAGCCATTCATTAAACCGTTTAAAGACATTCTAGAAACCAATTACAATGTTTTGTTAGTAACACTAGATCAAAAATCTGCAAGAATACAGAAATTTTACGGAAGTAAGATGGTTTTAGAATTAAAACTTCGAATTGACTTACAAGGAAGACATAGAAAAGGAGGACAGAGTCAGGGAAGATTTCTTAGGGCAAGACAAACCAAAATTCATGTTTTCTTTAAGAAAATTGCAAACAAAGTACGCGAGACGGATTTAAATTCTGACTTGATTCTATTAGGAGGAATTGGTCTTGCAAAAACAGAATTTTATGGAGAACTTGATTCAGAGTTGGCAAAAAAATGCAGGTTTGTAGAAAATCTGTCTTTTTCCACATCAATTAATGACATTGAAAAGAAAATTATCCACCATTTGTATCAACACAGGAGAAAACACGTAGCAGAAATTATACAAAAATACGAAAACTTGGTCAAAAAAGGACTAACTGCAAAAAGAAATGATGTAATTTTTAAGGCATTGGAAATTGGAGCAGTAGACACACTCATAGTATCTGCAAATTATTATGCTGATTCTCAATTCAAAAAAATTATGAAGATGCTAGAGATTGCAAAAAATACCTCATGTAAAATAGAATTTGCATCAACTCCAAAAATCATCCAAAAACTAGAACTTGATAATTCAGTTTTAGCTATCCTTCGATATAAGATAAAATAATTTCAAGTATCTGATAAATCTCAAATTGTTCATCTAATCATTTGATATTGATCCTTTTAGATCATTAAATTAAAAAAACCCGATTGGCTGATTGTATGCAAACTTGGAGAAGAAAATTACGAATACAGGAACTAGCAAATATTGCCATAGAAAAACTAGAATCAGGAACAGAAATCCCTGAAGTCTATGATGTTTTAGATGGAATAATGGTATCACAATGGAAATCTATCCCTACAAGAAAACAATATTTGATTTCAGTTACAAAAGTTTTAACAAATCAGAATGTGTTATAGATTTAAAACAATTTTTATGTTTAGAAAACTGAAGTGTTGGAATTCGTATTCCAATTCCATCCATGCCCGTAACCCTCTACGGAATTATACTGCATTCATAAAGGATGAAAACCTGTTATTATCCTTGTTAAAAACATAAAATGAAATTAAATTAAACTCCCATGATATGCATACACACTTTTCAACTATTGCCTCAAAATATAGAAATGTAAGAACGCTCGATACAAAACCAATCTCATACATAAAAGACAAACTAAAAGAAAAATCTAAAATCCACATGGCAGATATTGGTTGTGGCAATGGACGATATTCTCTAGAATTTTTGAGAAGATTTAATGATTCATTTTACATTCACTGTGTGGATTGTAATGATAATATGCTAAAATCCCTGGAAGATTATATTGCAGAGCAAAATACTACAAACTTTTGTGTGAGACAGGGTGATACAAACCGACTTTCATTAGAGAATGATTCCATGGATTGCATTGTTACCTTTAACGCAATACATCATTTGATATTCCAAAATTTTTGAGTCAAGTGCAAAGATCACTCAAAGATGATGGATATTTGTTTATTTACACTAGACTAAGAAATCAAAATTATAGAAGTATCTGAGGAGAACGCTTTCCATTATTTGCAGAGATGGAGAATCGCTTGTATGAATTGGATGAATTAGAACAGCATATTCAAAATTCAGGCCTGAATATATACTTCACCAGAGTATTTGGATATTCTAGAACATCTAGTCTGGATAGACTAGTCAACCAAGCTCAAAACAATCACTATTCCACTTTTGCCCTCTACGATAAAGAAACCTTTGATGAATTTCTAGAGATGTTACAACAAAACATCAAGAAAAACTTTGATGATTTAGAACAAATTACATGGCATGATGAAAACATTCTACTAGAAATTGGAATATAACGATTAAAGAAAAATGCGACATTAGTTCGCCTTTAGGTGCTGAAAACAAGAAAACTAAGCAAAAATTTTGTGGTAAATTGTAATTGCTCTAGCACTTTAGATTCACAAAGTTGACTGGCATTTACTATTTTCTAATTTCTTTGCATTGAATATTAGAAGAAATTAACCCTCAATACCCTAAATAGGCTAAACCATGGTGATTGAGTTTTTTAGAATTTACTTGAGAGTAACTTCAACCCATTTATCGGATCTACAGTTAGGACAATCCATCGGGTTTCCTATTTTTGAATAGACAGTTCCACATTTTGTGCAACTTCTCAAATCTTCTACTTTAACCATCAAGTTTCTACATTAATTGTGAACTTAAGGATATTGAAATTTTGGATTTATGCTTTCTTTATGTATGATGAACTGCCTATAACATTATGACAAAAGAAGAAAGAGAAAAAATCTTTGAAGAAATTATTTCAGGTCTTAGAAAAAAATTCATTCATTCTGAAAGAACACCTATCTGAAAAGTATCGAAGACTGCCTTTAGACTAGAGTTCAGAATCTTCTAATTGCAACAATCACACTTGCAGGAATCCCGAAATACATCAATCCATTTAGTATGATTAATGATATTCCATATCCTAGAACCTCCCTTTCTGAATCCATGTTTATATAATTTAAAATTGACAGACTGGAAATCATTGGGGTAATTGCAATCTTTACTACTTCTTTGAATATTGGATTTTCTCGTTCATAATCGGCAATGTGTGGTGAAAATGAATAATAGAAATCATTGAATGATTTCATGAATCTAGATCCAAATTCTGTTTGTAACAGTGAATTATCTCGAAGTTCTCGTAGTTGTTGTACTTGTGGGGCTAGTTCAGAACCATATGCGGCCGTAGCTATTAAGCAACCCCCTCCATTATTTGAACTTATTACATTAGATGCACTTGCAGTAGGAAGAATTCTAAAAATTGTACCCTCACTTAATGATACTACATAAAGAAAACCGTCAGGCCCTCGTTCAATATCAGTAATACAACCAAATCCAGTACCTATGATAATTTCGTCCATAGTTTCATTGTAGTTAATTACATTGTCTTGAAGAAATGAACTAGTAAATTCAAAACCATCTCTATTTTCATTTAATTCAAATTTGTAAAGATTCCCAGTATTGCAGTCTCCTACAAAAAGAGAATTATCATAAGCATTGGTTTCTTGAAATTTTGCAAAATCTAATCCAGTCGGTGCTACAGGTGATTCCCAAGTAAATTCTGGATCATAATAAACATAATCTTCATATCCTGGAAGACTAGCAAGTTCAGATTCAGTTGCAGGTCCCATGATGACTATCCAACCACTGTTAAACTTTTCTGGAATCAAATTGATTTCATCAAAATCATCCTCACCGTTTTCAGTAGCCCACAAATTTCCAGTTACAGGATCTATTGCAAGACCAAAGCTATTTCGTATACCGATAGCAAAATAGGATTTTTCTGTTTCTAATTGTAAAATTACACCATTATCTTTAAAATCAATATCCTCGCCTTTCAACCAATCTATAGGCTTGTTTTGAAGAAGACCATAGTGTAATGTATCCCCAATTACTGCATAGACTTGATTATCTAATCCTACAGTCATTACACCTCCATTATGAGAAACATTTGAAGGAAATTCTTTTAGCAATACTGGATTTAACAAAGAATCCCCATTCCATTCATATTTGTAAATTCTATTTCCTAATGATTCACCTCCATCCTTCTCTGCTTCTGTAAAATAGAGATATACTGATGAATCAACACTGGTAATTCCCAACATGCCTTTTTCTCCAATTGAATCAACACTTACATCAAGTACAGGTTTATCTTGTAAAACTCCATCTCGAATTAAACGAACCACACCATCACTTTTTTGTAAAAATAAAATGTCATCTCCAACAAAAGTCATGGTAGTTATCATACAACACAAATTTGACACATATTTTTCAACAACTAGATCTTTAACATTTAACGTTGGCTCACTAAATATATCTGCAAAAGTAATTGAAGGGATTAACAAAACAATTGCTAATGCGATAATTATTACAGGTTTCACGAATTTTCTGCGTTAAACTAACTATCTAACCATTTCTTAATGATTTTGGAATCAACTGTATGTTTTGGCTTGTGAAATACTCTCTCACAGTACGGACATTCAGCTTTTTTGGTTCTTTTTTGGATGTATATGTCAGATGGCATGTTTCCATATCTGACACTCAAAGAGATTCTGAAATTAAACTTTCTGTCAGATTGCACACCAAACCTGACAAAAACTGTCAGATATACTGTCAGGTTGAATAATCTCTACACTTTGTAATAGCATCAGGCATTACAAAATTTAACGTGACAAAAACTACACACTTTACAAAATTCTTAATCCTCCCAAAATGTATGCATTGCAATTTTTATATTCTCTACATTTGAGGTTATCCTCACTTTACATCCTCTACATCATTTTTGTCATGCCTACAATGTTCTTTTTGTAGTGCCTACATTTTCTTTTGTAAAGACACTAAAATTATTATACAAAATATAGAAAAACTGATTCAAAATTTTACGATATATGAAAAACTGATTTTTGATATTACAGATGTTATTCTAAAAAACACACCTATTTCTACAAAAAAAAAAA
>CAZBBN010000111.1:3310-4965 GCA_964490195.1 uncultured Nitrosopumilaceae archaeon | reverse complement strand
TGAATGTCACTGTATTTAAGACATTTGCTCTTACGTTCTTATTACAACATAGTTAAAATATCAAATCTAATTTTTAAATTAAATTTCACAAAAGACTCTTATGATAAGACGATAAAATAGTCCTATTGAGTATAGTAAATATTGAAACAAACTTGGGAAATATTACATTTAAACTTCTACCTGAACTAGCACCTGAAACAGTTAGAAATTTTGAAAAATTGGCTAAGGACGGATTCTATGATGGAACTCTTTTCCACAGAGTTATTCCTGGATTCATGATTCAAGGAGGAGATCCAAATACAAAAACAGATAACAAAGGATCTTGGGGAATGGGAGGACCAGGGTATAATGTCAAAGCAGAATTTAATTCAAGATCCCATTTGCGAGGCATAGTTTCTATGGCTAGATCACAAGATCCTGATAGTGCAGGTTCTCAATTTTTCATAGTCACAGCAGATAGTGCATTCTTAGATAGACAATATACAGTATTTGGGGAAGTAACAGAAGGTATGGATGTTGCAGATAAAATTGTGAATCTTCAAAGAGATGGGAATGATTGTCCTTTGGAAAAAGTGCAAATGCTTCATGTAACAGTGGAATAAATGAATAGTAAGATTTGTGGTTTTTTAGTAATTTTTCTAATAGTATCAATTATTCCTACAGTTGATGCTCAAATTTCGTTTGGTGAAAAAGCTGCACAAAAATCTGTTGAAATAGTCATAAATTCAGTAGGAGATGTTCATGTGAAACATGTTGTCAGTTCATCTAATTTACCAAAACAAATGGAGTTAATTAATGGAATAGTCTCAAATTTATCAGTAAAGGATGAGAATGGAGAAGACAAACAATTCTCAGTTATTGGAGGCAATACAGGATTATTGGTTTTTCCATCTAATGACAATTCTATTGTGGAATATGATCTGGAACAGGTAATTTCTCGAAAAGATAATGTATGGACATGGAGTTTTAGATATCTTGAAACAATATCTTTTATTTTACCTGAAGAAGTAGATTTGATCTTTGCTAATGATAGACCTGTGTACCTAGGTGAGAAAAAAGGAATAACATGTCATGGATGCCAAATGGTTTTAGAGTATTCAATTGATGAACCAAAAAGTTATCAAAACATAAAATGGGGAGATAAAGAATTTCTAGTTGAAATTAGAAGTCATTCAAATATTGATAAATTTCTTTTTGATCAACCAACAAAGAGCATTACATTTGATGTTTCTGAAAAAAATAGATTTGTTACTACAATAATTCCGTTAGAATTGTTATGGGGACCATATGCAGTTTTTCTTGATGATGAAAAAATTTACTTTCATGAGTACATCAATAATGGAACTCATGTATGGCTTAACATAAGACCTGAAACCGCAGGCGAAGTAACAATTATTGGAACTACAGTAGTTCCTGAATTTCCAATAATAGCGCCATTAGCAATTGGATTTTTGATAATTGTTATTACTCCATTAATTAGAAAAGTTAATCTCCACTAGAGCCACATGAACAAAAACCATATTCATCAATTCTAACATCACAAATAGGGCATTTTTCACCGTAATCTACTTCCCATGGCTCTTTTCCAAAAAGCTTGAAATGATCATCAATTTCAATAGGAATTTCTCTTTTCTTTTCCAATGATTTGTATAGGT
>CAZBBN010000111.1:0-3210 GCA_964490195.1 uncultured Nitrosopumilaceae archaeon | reverse complement strand
GAGTTCGATTTTCATAAGAATTTTTCATGATTTCTTTATTTGATGCCATCTTAGCCAAAGCTTTTGAGACATCTAATGGACTTGCAGACCAGCCATATTCTCTAAGCTGTTGAACAGTTTCAGTTACTGTTTTTGGTGAATCAAAAAATCGGCTTGTTTCTAAAATTCTTAATTTTGATTTAATTTCATGAGATGTCACATATTTTGGCTCATCAAATTCGGGTTCATTTACTTCAGCATTATCTAAATATTCCAAACCGTATTGAGTTGCTTGTTCAGTTTCAGATGATTTTGGGATAGATTCTGTTTCGTAAACAATTTTTGTTTGATTTTCTGGTAAATGGTTTGAAATATTATCGATTATTTCACCTAATGTTTGATTATCGACATAGAAATCTCTAGAATCAACTTCGATTTCATTCTCACCTAGCTTAACTTTAATCCTAGCCAATAAAAAATAATCATTTAATTTTGATTTATTCTGTTAGCTCTAAGGAGCTTTAAGATTAGATCAAAACTTTTACACAATTTATTGGTATTTTTTCCCTTTTGAGTTAAAATGTTATTTTGCTAGTACTAGGCATGAAATCGTCCAAAAAAGGGGGTCTGATTGTTCTCTTTGTATTAGGAATGAGTATTTTCGGATATTCGCAGTATGCTTCAGCATTACAAATAGGGGTAAGTGTTGTTGAGAGTGAATTATTACATGAAGATGAAAAGAGTTCAAATTATAATATAGAATTGCAATTTGAGAATCCATCATTATTAATTATGACTGCAGGCGAGACTGAATTCTTTGTGATTTCAAATGATGAAACAATTGGTAAAGGAAAGTTAGAACCTTTCACATTACAGCCATTAGATAGTAGTTATGTAAAAGGTACGTTTCATACAGATTCTAATGATAATGCAGAATCTCAATCAGTAAAAATTACGGGTATAACAAAATATGATTTGTGGGTTACATCCATTGATGTCCCATTTGTTTATTATCCAACAGAAGAGCAGGCAAGAGAATTTATACATCAAAATTAGTTTCATCATAGATGCTTACTGTTTTTGGTTCTACTGCATTAGATACAATTAGAACTCCAAAAAAAATATTAAAGAATGTGTTAGGAGGAGCAGCAACTTTTGCGGCCATCTCAGCAAGTAATTTTGTAAATACTGGACTAATTGCAGTAGTTGGTAAAGATTTTCCAAAACAACATCATGATATTTTATCCAAATATTTGAATTTACAAGGATTGACTATCAAAGATGGTAAAACATTCCGCTATGATGGTAGTTATGATGATACATTAAGTACTAGATCTACTTTAAAAACTGAATTAAATGTATTAGCTGATTTTGAACCAACCGTACCAGAAGATTATAGAAAATCTCAATTTGTATATCTTGCAAATAATGATCCTGAACAAAATATATCATTAATTAAAGAATTTGATAATGTGAAATTTTCTATGTGTGATACCATAGATTTCTGGATTTCTACTAAACGAGATGCAGTAATTAAAATGATAAAAGCTGTGGATGCTGTTGTAATAAATGATGAGGAGGCAAAACTCCTTACAAAAGAATTCAACTTGATTAAATGTGCAAAAAAAATGATGAAATGGGGAGCAAAATATGTAATTATCAAAAAAGGCGAGCATGGTTCCTTAATGTTTTATGATGATGTAATTTTTCCAACAGCAGGTTTTTCATTAGAAGATGTAGTAGATCCTACAGGTGCAGGAGATTCGTTTGCAGGAGCAATGATAGGATATCTTGCAAGCAAAAAATCAACTAGTATGTCTGAAATAAAAAAAGCAGTAGTTTACGGAAATGTCTTAGGATCTTTTGCAGTTGAAAAGTATGGTTTAGAAGGATTACTCAGGATCAAAAATGGTGATATTTCAAAACGGGTTAAAATTTATGAAAAGATGATCCGTTTCTAAAAAGACTTAAGTTCAATTATTTCTCAAATTAATTCATCCTTGACACAAGAAATGTCTGAAGATAGATTAGATACAATATTCAAACTTCAGAAAGGTCTATCTGAAATGATGAATTTAGACAGGTATCCAAAAGATTCAGAAGGAAGAGTTTCTGCATTATGTACTGCAATAATGCATGAGGCAGTAGAACTCCAAAGGACTACAAATTGGAAATGGTGGAAAACACCAACAAAATTTAATGAGGCTGAAGCAAGAGAAGAATTAATTGACATATGGCATTTTGTTGTTCAAGCATCACTTGAGCTGAATCTTACACCAGATGATATTGTAGATGAATACAAAAAGAAAAATGAAATCAATAGAGAAAGACAGAGAAATGGTTATTAGGAAAATTTAATTTTAGATAAAATTCTTTCATAATCAGTTTCATTAATTAAATTAACAAGATTCACATTATTTTGGAAATGTCTAATCCTTAATTCAGAAACTGTAAGATATGGATCAGGACTGGATGAATTAATTATTCTATTGTTTTTATCAATACCATTTTTGTGTAATTGAAATAATGAGTGTCCAGCTTTATGACCCCAAACTTCTTTTCCACAAACTATGATAGTATTAATTTTTTGATTATTATTTACATATTCAATGATAGAATCAATTCCTTTATTTTCAGACAACAGTCGTCCTGCTATAGAAATATCATGTAGAATTTGAGGATTGGAGAATTTTTTGAGTAAATCTATACTTGAAAGAGTACAAACTGCTATTGATGAATTAGGATTTCCCTTGAAATATTCTTCAGGTATAGGTAAAATAGCCTTACAGAGTTCTCCTATTGTTTCTCCTAATACATTCATAGTATCTCGTGCAGAGTTTTTGCAATAAATTCAATATTTTTTTGAGTTACTCCTGGATGAATTGGTAATGAGATTACATGTGAAGCAGCCCAATCAGTAATAGGAAGTTTAGTTTTTAGTTTGTAAAAGGGTGTTTTATGAACTGGTATTGGATAGTAAGATGTAGCATTGATTTCTTTTTCATTGAGTTTCTTTAAAATTTTATCACGTTTTTCAGTAGCAATTGTATAAAGATACCAATTTACATTTTCATTTTTTCTTTGTTTTGGAAGTACAACATCAAGATCAGAGATCAGCTTTGATAATAGTGTAGCATTACTTTTTCTAGTTGTTATAAAGTATATAGGTAGATCGACGTGGAGGGTAGGATGAGTTCAAGTTTGGTAGAGTATGACGCCCGTTCCACACAA
>CAZBBN010000110.1:0-4967 GCA_964490195.1 uncultured Nitrosopumilaceae archaeon | reverse complement strand
GGAGTTCAGACGTGTGATTTTCAGATAGATCAAAGTTCCAGATAAAAAAGGAAGAAAAGACATTCTTGCAATTCATAGTAGAAACATGCCGCTATCTGATGATGTCAATATTGATAAAATTTCAGCAGTCAGTCACGGATATGTTGGAGCAGACTTGGAATATCTCTGTAAAGAGGCTGCAATGAAATGCTTGAGAAGATTACTACCTATTCTTAATTTAGAAGAAGAGAAAATTCCTCCAGAAACTTTGGATAAATTAATTGTAAATAATGATGATTTCCTCAAAGCTTTGATTGAAGTTACTCCATCAGGAATGAGAGAAGTTTTCATAGAGAATCCAGATGTAAAATGGGACGATGTTGGAGGACTAGAAGATGTCAAACGTGAGCTACAGGAAGCTGTTGAATGGCCTATGAAATATCCAGGTCTTTATGATAAATTAGGTCATACTATGCCAAGAGGCATCTTACTTCACGGTCCAAGTGGAACAGGTAAGACACTACTTGCAAAAGCAGTAGCTACACAAAGTGAAGCAAATTTTGTTTCAGTTAGAGGCCCCGAACTCTTATCAAAATGGGTAGGAGAATCAGAAAGAGGAATTAGAGAGATTTTCAAAAGGGCACGTCAGTCGGCTCCTTGTGTTATATTCTTTGATGAGATAGATTCCATTGCACCAATTAGAGGTGCAGGTGGAGAAACAGCAGTTACTGAAAGAGTTGTCAGTCAATTACTTACAGAATTAGATGGAATGGAGAACATGCACGGTGTAATTGTGTTAGCTGCAACAAATAGAGCAGACATGATAGATCCCGCATTACTAAGACCTGGAAGATTTGACAAAATTATTCAGATTCCGCTTCCAGATAAAGAGAGTAGAAAGAGCATCTTGAAAATCAATGCAGCCAAAATTCCAATAATTGATGATAAAAGTGATCCTCAACATGTAGATATTGAGAAAATTGCCGATCTGACTGACGGACTCAGCGGTGCAGATACTGCATCCATTGCAAATACTGCAGTATCTCTTGTAATTCATGAATTTTTGGATTCGCATCCAGATGAAAAAGATATTGAGAAAACTACAATTGATGCCAAGGTTACTATGAAACACTTTGAAGAAGCAGTAAAAAAAGTCAGAGAGCAAAAAGATCTAAAACTAGGCGAAAAACTAGTGGCTTCCTATTACAGGTAGTTTTAATTAAATAACAAATCTAATTCTCATAAATGTCAGAATACAGAGGATATGAGGGTAATTCATTAGAATTTCTAAAGGCAAATAAAATTGTAGTTGGGGATTCTGTCAAGATTACTGCCGATATTACGTATTCAGGCATAATAATGCCAAGGTATGAACACAGTGATGACAAACATATTGTTTTGAAATTAAAAAACGGATACAATGTTGGATTAGAAATTGCTGAAATTGAGAAAGTTGAGAAAGATCAAGTTACAAAAAAAATAATTGAAAAAAGTGAAGGAATAGAAAAAATTGAAGGATTGCCAAAAATTTTACTATTATCAACTGGAGGAACAATTGCAAGTAAGGTTGATTATAGAACAGGTTCAGTAACCCCTGTATTAACAGCTGAAGAACTTAATGCATCTATTCCAGAACTTGCTAAAATTGCCAATATTGATGCAGAGGTAATATTTTCAGAATATTCTGAAAATATACAACCTCAACATTGGTTACAGATTGCTAAAAAAATAAACGAATATTCTAAATCAGATTATGTAGGAATAATTATTGCACACGGTACAGATACTATGCATTATACGTCATCTTTTCTTTCATTTGCATTAGCAGGATTTTCAATACCAATTGTACTTGTAGGTTCTCAAAGATCTTCAGATCGTGCTTCATCTGATGCAGCATTAAATTTGATTGGTGCAACAAAATTTATCACTACAAGCAATGCTAAAGGTGTGTATGTTGTGATGCATCACGATGAAAATGATGAAACAATTGCATGTCATATAGGAACTAGAGTAAGAAAAAATCATACTAGTAAAAGAGGTGCATTTCAAACAATTGGGGATGATCCTGCATTTATAATTGCAGAAAATCAAATTCAAAAAAACATCAAAGAAGATTTCTTTAAAACAAATGAATTCCAACCTAGAATTAACCTAGATACTAAAGTTGCATTAGTGAAATATCATCCTGGGTATGAACCAGATTTGTTAGAAAAAATTATTGAGATGGGTTACAAAGGAATAATTTTTGAAGGAACAGGATTAGGCCATATTGGAAAGACAATGTACCAAAGTGTAAAAAAAGCAAATGATAAAGGAGTTTTTCTAGGTATGACTTCTCAATGCATTGACGGTAGAGTTCGAATGACAGTTTATGAAAGTGGTCGTGATTTGCTTAATTTAGGCATAATTCCATTAGAAAATATGATTCCAGAAGTAGCATTAGTTAAGACAATGTGGGCAATAGGAAATTCACAAAATATTGAAGAAGTTAAAAAAATTATGCTTGAGAATATAGCATCAGAGATATCAAGTTAAGAGAGTAAATAAAATGTCAGAATTTTCTACAAGTAATATCGGATTAAAAGTAGGACTAGAAATTCATCAACAATTAGCAACAAACAAAAAATTATTTTGTAACTGTAAGCCAATTGAATCAGAAGAATATTCTATTAAATTTCAAAGAAAATTGCGTGCAGTTAAGAGTGAATTGGGTGAATATGATCCGGCTGCATTATTTGAAAAGTCAAAATCAAAAACAATAGTCTATTATGCAAATTCAGAAAGTAGCTGTTTAGTTGAACAAGATGAAGAACCACCTCATAATTTAGATAATGATGCAAAAGAACTTGCATTAATTATTGCAAAATCACTTCATTCGAAAATTTTTAATGAAATTTATCCAATGAGAAAAACAGTAATTGATGGTTCAAACACAACAGGATTTCAACGAACTATGTTAATTTCACAAGGAGGGCAAATTGAAGTTGATGGTGATAAAGTGGGAGTACAATCAATTTGTCTTGAAGAAGATGCAGCAAAACTTCTTGGAGACAAAGGAGACATTAGAGAATATAGCTTAGAACGTCTTGGTGTTCCTCTTTTAGAGATAGCATTAGATCCCGTAGAAGGTGATTCTAAAAAAATTAAAAAAATTGCATTATCTTTAGGTAGACTACTACGGAGTACCAAAAAAGTAACCAGAGGAATTGGATCAATTAGACAAGACGTCAATGTTTCAGTAAAAGATGGAGGAGGAGTGGTAGAAGTAAAAGGAGTTCAACAATTAGATCAATTGGAGAAAGTAGTAGAATTTGAGGCTAAAAGGCAGTTTGGATTAGTAAAAATTGCTGAAAAATTAAGGAATTCGGATTTTAAAGGAATTTCAAAAAAAGAAAATATTTTTGATATCACTGAAAATTGGAAAAATTGTGAATCTAAAATAATTCAAAAAGCATTAAAAGATAATTCAATTATCAAAGCAATAAAAATTGAAAATTTTTCTGGAATGTTTGGATATACACCATTTGAAGGAATTAGGTTAGGAAAAGAGATAGGACAATTAGTAAAGTTTTATGGTATTGGAGGAGTTTTTCATTCAGATGAACTGCCAAACTATGGAATTGAAGAAGGAGATATTATAATTGTAGAAAATATTTTAAAAGTTAATCAAAACGATGCATTTTTGATAATTGCAGCTCCTTCTTTAAAAATAGATTTTGCAATAAATTCAATAATTAATAGATTAGAACAAGCCAAAAAAGGTGTTCCTGCAGAAACTAGATTGGCTACACAGACTGGTGAAACAGTATTCTTAAGACCACGTCCAGGTGCGTCAAGAATGTATCCTGAAACAGATATTCCCCCAATTTCAGTTACAAATCAAGAGTTAGAAAATGCTAGGAAAAATGTTCCAAAATCATGGGATGAATCACTTTTAGAGTTACAAAAAAAATATGAATTGAATTCTCAGCTGTCTGAGCAAATTTTTGATTCACGTTATATTGAATTATTTGAAAAAATTGTTGAACAAATTAAAGTCAATCCTACTTTTGTTGCATCAATTTTATGTTCTACAATTACTAATTTAGAGAGAAACGGTCTAAATCCTAAATTATTAACAGAAGAGAACATAGTAAAATCATTTCAACTATTAGAAGAAGGAAAAATTGCAAAAGAATCAATTGAGATAATTTATGAGAATATCATGTCTGGCAAGTCCCAAACAATTGATGAAGCATTGAAAAATGCATCAATTGAGGCTATTGATGAAGTAAAAGTAGAAGAAATTATTATGGAAATAATTGAAAAAAATCAAGAAATAGTTAAAAATCAAAAAGAAAGATCTATTGGGCCATTGATGGGGATTGTTATGAAGGAATTAAGAGGAAAAGTTTCAGGCGAAATAGTAAATAATATTCTTTTAAAAAACATTAAGAGAAAATTGGAAAATATTTGATTAGTGTGGGAGGTGGGATTTGTTTCTATATGTAGGGATACCGAGTTTTCTCAGATCAAAAGAAAAGAATAATTCCAGAGAATAACAAGAAGATCCGTTGTAAGCACTAAAGATGAGATTTGTAAACGGTGAAATAGTAAAACAGGAATACGAATAGATGAAAAAGATTCTAGAATCAGGACGATCAAATCATGGAAAAAAGAATAGTGTTGTTGCAAAAGAAAGGTGATTATCAATTACTCACCACCAATACATAGTCAAGTAATAATGAGAATTTATCCTTGCCTCTGTTGTTGTATCTCCATTTCATCTCTTTGATGTACAACAAGAATTTGTAGGATGGATACCGTGATGCTTTGTCATTCTCTCTTTTGCAAATTTCCAGAATCATTCAATTCCGTTGATGTAGACCTTCCATTTCCAAATGTTTTGTTGTGATCAATGAAGAGATATCCTGAAAATATAAGCGAGTCATAACTGCGCCACTTGTGTCCGTAGACACAATGCTTCCCTTCTTTACTTTCTTGATGGT
>CAZBBN010000109.1:0-4970 GCA_964490195.1 uncultured Nitrosopumilaceae archaeon | reverse complement strand
TATACCCTACCGCAGGAGCTGCGGGAAGTAACGCTTGTGGAGAGTGCAATGCATTCGATGAAACAAGAAGAGGCCACTTGCACTTGTTGAGTGGTAGTTCACAATTGCGTACTACGATCAAATTATTGCACTCTATAGAAACAAAATCTCTAACAAAATCATTTGGAGGTGTAATTGCTGTAGATAATATCTCTTTTTCTGTTGAAAGTGGTGAAATCTTTGGGTTTCTAGGACCTAATGGTGCTGGCAAAAGTACTACTATGATGATTCTCACTACTTTGCTAAAACCCACATCTGGTCAAGCTTTAATCTCTGGATTTGATGTTGTAACTGATGCAAAAAAAGTACGAGAAAGCATTGGATATGTCCAACAGGAAACAACTGTAGATGAATATCTTACTGGTAGAGAGAATTTAATATTACAAGCAAAACTCAATCATATTCCAAAACACGAAATCAATCAAAGAATTGATACTGTTTTAGAATTAATTGAACTAACTGATAAACAACATGATTCTGTAGTCACTTATTCTGGCGGAATGCGAAAACGATTAGATATTGCAGGAGGTCTTTTACATAGACCAAAAGTATTGTTTCTTGACGAGCCTACTGTAGGCTTGGATATTCAAACCCGTAGAAAGATTTGGAAATATCTGAAAAAAATCCACGATGAGTTTGAGATGACCATCTTTCTTACAACTCATTACATGGAAGAAGCTGATCAGCTCTGCGATAGGGTTGGAATTATTGATAATGGAAAAATCCAGGTTATTGATTCTCCTAAAAATATGAAAAATGCAATGGGTAATGAAGTAATCTCAATAATTATAGAAGATGAAGAAAATCATGATTCATTTTTGTCAAAACTTGAAAAGATAGAGTACGTAAACAAGATTAATGTAGATGGTTCCAAGATTACTCTCTTTGCATCAAATGGTACAGAAGTTATTCCAAAAATTTTCCAAATTTCATCTGAAATTAAAATCAAAATCATTTCCATTGCTTTGACTCAACCAACACTTGATGATGTTTTTATTTCATACACTGGACATGAAATAAGAGATGATGATTCAAAGTTTAATCGAAAACGAGAACATGCAAAGATGAAGAGGTTACGTGCATGAATACTTTGATGTATGATACTTATACAATTTTTTGGAGAGAATTAAAGAGATACAAAAAATCTAGAAGTGGTGTTTTAATTCGTTTGATCCAACCTGCAATTTGGATAATAGTTATCGGAAATACTTTTTCAGGAACTCAACCGTTAATTCAGTCAGTTGGGTTTGAAGGTGAATACATTGAGTTTATGGCACCTGGAGTAATTATTCTTACTGCAATTTTTACAAGTATTTTTGGCGGTGTCAATACTCTTTGGGATAGACGTTATGGTTTTATGAATAAGGCCCTAACTTCTCCAATCTCCCGTTCTGCAATTGCACTTGGAAAAATGTCTGCAATTTCTTTGATTGCAGCTATGCAGGCTAGTTTGATTTTAGGTATTGCTTTAGTAATAGGCGTTAACTTCCCAAATCCATTCATGATTGCACCGATTATGGCAGTAGTCATTTTGTTTTCATTAGGGTTTTCAGGAATTTCGGTAATAGTTGCAGCCACAGCAAAGTCTCAAGAAACTTTTTGGGGTGTGATTAATTTTCTTGGAATGCCTCTATTCATGCTTAGTCCTGCATTATTTCCATTGGAATTACTGCCTAATTGGCTTGCAGTAATTGCAAAACTCAATCCTGTTACTTACACTGTATTACTTGTAAGGGAGTTGATGACTGGTGTTTCAGAAGGTGGAATCTCGATTGCACTGAGCCTTGGGATCATCTTTGTGTTTGTTCTTGTAATGGTGGGACTTGCAAGCTATGTGTTTACGCGTGAAGTAAACAAACCCTTTTGACACAAAGTTGACAAAAAATGAAATAATTGTTAACTCTGATGATCTTTGCCAAATTTTAGGACAAGTATCTGTTGTCAAAATTTGCCCTATTTGTCATGGTTTTTTCAACTTTCTTAGTTTCTAGTGCTTTCATTCCATCATCATTTGCTCTTGGAGATTATGATTTGATCTCAGAGTGGGGTCAGTTTGGAATATCCAAAGATGGACATTTCTCATATCCTGAATTTATTGCAGTCGATGAACAAGGAAATTCATATGTAAGCGATTTGGGAAATAAACGAATACAAAAATTTTCTAGCGATGGTCAATACATTACTCATTGGGGACAAAGTGGAACATTACCTGGAGAATTCCACTATCCTTCTGGAATTGCAGTTGGTAGTAATTTTGTTTATGTTGCAGATCATGACTTGCACAAAATTCAAAAATTTTATCTCAATGGGACTTTTGCTGATCAATGGGGAAGTAGAGGAATTCATGATGGCGAATTTAAATATCCAAATGGCATAGCAGTTGATTCTGAGAACTTTGTTTATGTTGTAGATACAGGTAATCAAAGAATTCAAAAATTTACTCCTGATGGCGAATTTGTTTTATCATTTGGTACAAGTGGTATGGGTCCTGGTCAATTCCTTACAGCAATTGCAATAGATATTGATGATGAAGGATATGTGTATGTAACTGATAAAGGAAATCGTAAAATTGAAAAATTTGATTCAGATGGCTCATTCATAAAATCACTTCCTTTTCATGGATTAAATTATGTCTTCTCTCCTGGAGGCATTGAGATTTCTCCT
Source organism: uncultured Nitrosopumilaceae archaeon (assembly GCA_964490195.1). GTDB lineage: Archaea > Thermoproteota > Nitrososphaeria > Nitrososphaerales > Nitrosopumilaceae > Nitrosopumilus. The sequence goes on along the minus strand of CAZBBN010000109.1, from coordinate 2,267 downwards.
GATGGTAAAATCTTTGTTGTAAATTCTGATAATGGTAGAATTTTATATCTTGATCAAGACCTTGGTTTATCACTTGACATCTTTGAAAAAAATGGACCTTATTCTCAAATATTTAATTCCCCTACTGATATTGCATTAGGAATTAATGGGGAATTACTAGTTGTAGATTCTGCAGGACACAAAATCTATTCACTTGAAACTCCATTTTATGTCGAACCTGAAATTTCTAAAGTAACTGAAGTGATTGTACCTGAAATAAGTGAGGATTATACAACTGACAAAATTGAACCAACAATCATGGCTCCAAGTAATGTGATTCTGGAGGCAACTGGTTTTCTAACCTTTGTGAATATTGGTGAGGCAATAGCTACTGATAACGAAAGTGGAATTAAAGCCATTCTGAACAATGCTCCTGAAGAATTTTCTCTAGGTGTAAACAAGGTGACTTGGATAGCGTTTGATAATGCTGGCAATACTGCCGAGACATCTCAAACCATCACAATTAATGCCTGTGGACATGTTTCCTCTGATTTTAACATGATAATGGGAACTGAGGATGATGATTTCATTCAAGGTACGTCTGCAGAGGATCTAATCTTTGGATTAGATGGTGCCGATATTATCAGTGGTAATGATGGGAATGATTGTATTTTTGGTGGAGATGGTGATGATATTATTTATGGAAATAATGGTAATGACACCATTATGGGTGATTCTGGAAATGATATACTAAAAGGTGATTCAGGATTTGATATAATTTTTTCAAATTCTGGATCTGATGTAATGGATGGTGGGGATGATTCTGATGGATGTTACTCTCCAGTAGATTCAAAAACTGATCTGCTTATCAACTGTGAATAATGTATGAATCAAGCACCCATGAGTAAAAAGTCGATTGCGGCAACTGATTTAGGTATGGATCTTGATACATACTGAATAATTATTTTAAATTCTTAATCTTTAGAATTTCCTTAGTTTCAGTTTGTTCTATATAGAAATAGGTGTACTACCTATGACTATATTTTACCCGTATAGAATTATGACACATCTTATAGGCAAACTTTTTCTTTTGTCGTATAATGACTTACAAAAACGCAAAGAACATTGTACTTTTTAGCATTGTTGCATTATACACTGTAATTTCCTTTGGACTTTCAAATGCATATGCTGAAGAAAATGAGGACTACAAAATGATTGGTGATGTAACTCCAGTATTGACATTTACTTTTAGAGATGGAATAGAAACATATGAATTCCCTGTATTTGAAATGGGTGAAAATTTTGTTGATAATTCTGGAGTTTCATTTTCAGTAGAAGGCACTGTCACACATTCTCCATTATTGTATCAAGCAATGGATGAGGCATATCTTTATCGATACTCAAATGCCGCTTTTGATTATCCATTCAAATACTTTGATATTGATGCTGACTTTGTAAAAAATGGTGAATCAATTATTTCACTTGAATACAATAATTGTAGAATAGACAACCATCAGGTAGAAACACTTGATTCAAATGATTATGAAAGCTACACTAAAGAAGTTGGATTTGCAATCGTGGATAAAATTGATTTTGTATGTAGTGGGCTAAATCCTACTAATGACGCAAAGATGGTGGCTCCAGGAACTATAATTGATCATGGTGAATCCGGATTTGAGTTTGTTAATAACATGAGGACATCTGTGACTTTCTCTTTTAATGAAGGAATGGAAAAAATTGAATTTCCAGTATTTAATCTAGTTTCAGGTTATGCTGAATCTGACCGAAATGTTGCAGCAGAATTTTCTGTAGAAGGTGTTTTAGATTATTATCCCTTATTGCAAAGCAGAATCGATAATGCAAGAAAGGTTTCAGGTTATACTGGATCTTCTAATGATGACTTTGATGCATTAGTGGAATTCACCAATGGTGAAAAAACATTGAGAGGACTTGATTTCTCAAGTTGTCGTGTATCTGATGCAAAAATCACAACTCTAACAGATAAAGAAGAAGGATTTACCGGAAAGAGTGGGTTTGTAACATCTTATCAATTAGGCTTTGAGTGTTCAGGAATTAATGCATTAAACATGTATTATGATGAACTTGGTGGAGATACCCCCTCTTGGAAAACATCTAACATGGTAAATGAATATGTAGAACCACTTCAGAATACTGAAAAAGGGTTGAGTGTTTTTACTACATTCACTTCTGAGGAGTAGACAGAAACTATAGAATTCTCCATGTTCAAACAAATAGAATTATATCGTAAAAACGCGATCAAAAGAAAA
>CAZBBN010000108.1:0-4989 GCA_964490195.1 uncultured Nitrosopumilaceae archaeon | reverse complement strand
TATCATCCTTGGGCTGATCCTGATATTGTTAATGTTGAAAAAGCAATTGATATGTTACTTCATTCAGAAAAACCAATTATTTTAGCTGGTGGTGGAACTATTATCTCATCTGCTTTTGCTGAATTACAAGCCATATCTGAGGCCCTAATGCTTCCAGTAGTTACAACTTTCAAAGGTAAAGGTGCATTTCCTGAAAATCATCCTTTATCATTAGGTCCAATTGGAATGCATGGTCATGCTGAGGCAAATAAAATGATGGCAGAAGCTGATTGTGTGTTGGCAATAGGAACTAGATTTTCTGATAGATCTGTGGGAACCTTTGAGGAATTTGAAAAGAGCTTAAAGATTATTCATATGGATGTAGACCCTGCAGAAATTGGAAAGAATCAAACTGCACAAATTGCTGTTGTTGGAGATGTTCGAGCATCACTAAGAATCATGGTTAAATTACTTTTACAGCGGGCTATCAAAAAAACAGAAGCGACTCCTTGGATTAAACATGTTAAAGAGACTAAGGCATACTGGAAAGAAAACTTGAAACTTCATCCAGGTGAAATGGGAGCTGCAAAAATTTTACGTAAACTCCGTGAATTGTTACCTAAAGAATCTATTGTTACTACTGAAGTTGGACAACACCAAATGTGGGCATCATTATTCTACGATGTAATACAACCTGGAACTTTCTTTAGCTCTACTGGTCTTGGTACCATGGGTTGGGGATTTCCTGCAGCAATTGGTGCCAAAGTGGCAAAACCTAATGTTCCTGTAGTCGACATTGCAGGAGATGGTAGTTTTAGTATGACTGAAAACTCTCTTGCGACTGCAGTGTTAGAAGATATTCCAGTAATTGTTTTTCTCTTAAACAATTCCATATTGGGGATGGTCGCTCAATGGCAGAGAACTTTCTATGATAGAAGAATGAATGGTGTTGACCAGGGTCATTGCCCTGATTATGTTAAATTAGCTGAATCTTACGGTGCACAAGGAATACGAGCACAATCCATAGATGAACTTGACAAGGCAATCAAAACTGCGTTGAACAGTGATGTTGCTACTGTGATTGACATTCCAATCGATCCTGAAGAAGACGTATTACCATTTGTAGCTCCTGGAACTTCGCTTGCGGATATGATCCTACCATCATAGTGATTTATCATGTGGGCAATTCTTTCTATTTTAGTCGAAAACAAACCTGGAATCTTGTTTAAGGTAACCCATCTTTTTAGATCTAGAAATTTCAATATTGACAGCATTTCTGTAGGGGTGACTGAGAATCCTGAATATTCAAAAATGACAATTACCACATTCGGTGATGAAAAACAAGTCGCGCAAATAGTAAAGCAACTAGACAAGATGATTGATACTGTCAAAGTTGAACATTTGGATGAGCACAAAACTGTATATCGAGAACTCAGCCTTTTTAAAATAAAACTCAGTAATGCTAATGATAGCATGGAAATTAACAAACTAGCAAATGCGTATGGCGGTAAAGTTCATGATGTAAAAAAGGATTCAATTATGGTTGAATTAACTGCCACTCCTGATCAAATTCAAGCATTTGAGGAATTAGCAAAACCGTTTGGTATTATTGATGTTGCACGAACAGGTGTTGCTGCTTTACAAAGGAGTGGAGCATGAACGTTAGAATATTTGATACCACATTAAGAGATGGAGAACAAACTATTGGGGTCTCATTATCACCAGATCAAAAATTAGCAATTGCAAAAAAACTTGATGAATTAGGTGTTGATGCCATTGAAGCTGGTTTTCCAGTAATTTCAGAAGGTGAATTAAAATCAGTTAAGATGATTACCCGTGAAGGATTATCTTGTGAGATTGCGGGATTGACTAGAACGATCAAGAAAGACATTGATGCAGCAGTTGATGCCGGATTAAATTATATTCACACATTCATTGCAACGTCGGACATTCACTTGGAATACAAACTCCATATGACTCGAGACCAAGCACTTGAAAAAGCAATTGAATCTGTAGAGTATGGAAAATCACGCGGTCTTCAAGTAGAGTTTTCAGCTGAGGATGCTTCAAGAACAGAAAGAGAGTTTTTGAAAAAAGTATTTGCTGAAGTAGCAAAAGCAGGAGCTGACAGAGTTAACATTCCTGACACTGTAGGATACTCTACTCCTGAATACATGGCAGAAATAACTAGAGATACAGTAGAAGCTACAAAACTTCCAGTGAGTGTTCACTGTCATAATGATTTTGGACTAGCCGTTGCAAACTCATTAGCTGGAATTCATGCAGGAGCATCATGTGCACATGTTACAATAAATGGTATTGGTGAACGTGCAGGAAATGCATCTTTAGAAGAATTATCTATGGCATTGAAATGTTTACCATATGATCAAAAATATGAAACAAACATCAAATCTGAATTAATTTATGATACATCACGATTTATCTCAAAGACTGTTGGTATTTTAGTCCAGCCAAACAAGGCAATTGTTGGTGCCAACGCATTTGGTCATGAATCAGGTATTCACACTCATGGAGTCTTGAGTAATCCTCTGACCTACGAGCCAATAAGTCCTGAATTAGTTGGAAGAAAAAGATGGCTCCAAGTTGGAAAACATGCAGGAGTTCATGGGATGAACGCAATGCTTGCAGAATACGGAGTAAAACCAACTGAAGAGCAATCAAAACAAATCTTAGACAAAGTAAAAATGTTAGGTGATCAAGGAAAACAAATTACTGATGTGGAGTTGCTTTCTATTGCAAGTGATGTATTAGGAGAAAAAGAACTCAAAAGAATTGTTCAATTAACTGGATTCTCAGTATCAACAGGAATTGGAACTATGCCTTACGCATTTGTAAAATTAAATATTGATGGACAAGATCATATTGGAACTGATTATGGAGTGGGTCCAGTAGATGCTGCTCTTAACGCAATTCAAAAGATTACTGGAAAGATTTCAGAGATTAGAATCAAAGATTACGGTTTAGCTTCTATTTCAGGCGGATCTTCTGCATTATGTGAAGTTACAGTAAAGGTTGAAGATGCATTAGGAAATAAGGTGTCTGCAAAATCAGTTGGTGAAGACATTGTAACCACTTCAGTTAAAGCAGTAATCGATGCCATCAATAGAATCATGCTCAAAAAAATGCTTCAAGAAAAACAAGTCAACTAAATCCTAAAATTCCCTTCTTTTGATGAAATATCATGTACAAAATCTCGTTAATTACTGGTGATGGAATTGGCCCTGAATTATCTGAATCTGCCGTATCTATATTAAACACAATTAATGATAAACTTGATTTAAAATTTGAAATAACAAAATTATCTGCCGGAGATAAGGCCCTGGCAGAAACTGGCAAGGCATTGCCTGATGAGACAATTAATGTCATTAAACAATCTGATGTGTGCTTGAAAGCACCTGTTGGTGAGAGTGCAGCGGATGTCATTGTGGTGTTGAGACGAATACTTGATCTTTATGCAAATATCAGACCTGCAAAATCATATCCTCATATGCCTGCATTACGTGATGATATTGATATGGTGATTGTTCGAGAAAATACTGAGGATCTTTATACTGGAAAAGAATTCAGTTTAGGAACCTCTGCAGTTGGATTGAGAATAATTTCAGAGAGTGCATCGAAACGAATTGCAAAATATGCTTTTGAAACAGCAACCCAAAGAAATTCTATGAAAAAAGTAACATGTGTTCATAAATCAAATGTTATGAGAATTACTGATGGATTATTTGCAAAAGCCTGCACTGAAATCTCAAAAGGCTATCCTGACATTTCATTTGAAGAAATGTATGTTGATGCATGTGCTATGAATTTGATTCGTCAACCTGAAAAATTTGATGTCATAGTTACTACTAATTTATTTGGAGATATTCTCTCTGATGAATCCTCTCAGGTAGTTGGGGGATTGGGAATGGCACCTGCTGCAAACATTGGTGATAACTTTGCATTGTTTGAACCTGTTCATGGAGCTGCATTTGACATTGCGGGGAAAAATATTGCAAATCCATCTTCATTTTTATTGTCAATTAAGATGATGCTGGATTGGTTAGGTAACAAATACGACAATTCAAAATGTATTGAAGTTGGACAAAAGTTAGAATCAACAATTTTTGATTTGGTAAAATCTGGAGTCAAAACTAAAGATATTGGCGGGGATATGTCTACTTCTGAATTTACTAAACATATCACAGACAATATCCAAAAATAGTTTGGTGACTTGGATACTAAATTCCTTGTTTTAATAATATTTATTGCAACAGTAATGTCTTTTGTGGTGGTTCAATTTTTTCTAGAAGACCCACCCCTCAAAAATCTTCTATCTCAAAATAAAATCTAAAAAACAAAATTGGATATTAAATCACTTTTCAATATTTATGGATACGAAGAAAATTTTGAAATAAAAGACGGAAAGAAAATTTGACATGATCCAAAATTTGAGTTAAATCCTGAAAACAATGAAATTTATTAAGAACTCCATTATTCTTCTAAAGAAAATATGTCTGTGATCTATTCTATTTTTACTGCTTTTGTATATAATGAACCCTGATTTTACACTTTTTTTAGAGATGAAAACTGTCTGACAGTTTCAATTGATGATGAATATTCTCTAGATTTTTCCGCAAGTGGAAATGACTATCAAGTATTTCAATTATTGGGATATCAAATAATATCTGACATTGACGTGGATGAAAATCCGAGCATACTTGAAAAATACACAAGTAATTTTACTGCATAATGAATATGTGACAAAAAATGAATTTGTTGCAATCACTAACCGCCAGAAAGTCCTTACTTATGTCTAAATACTTTGTATGCTGAAGTGAAAGCCGATTATATGGATAACTCTGTTTCACTAATTAATCACAATTTTCCTGAATCTGATATAATCAATGGTTTTGATTGGAAATATGATGACAGTTTTTTTGAATATGATGTTGATTGTAAAGACATGCAATTTGATAGGATTGATAATGGATGGATGCTGAATTGTTATCT
>CAZBBN010000107.1:0-5035 GCA_964490195.1 uncultured Nitrosopumilaceae archaeon | reverse complement strand
ATTTGGTTTTAAGATATGTCAAGATATTCATGATAATCTATTGAAAGTAGAAGGGGTAGAGGATGTCAAAGTAAATGTGTCAAATCACTTTATGGCAGAACAGATTAACAATCAAGTAAACAATAGTCCAAACCCAAAAAATTGAATTAACTTCTAAAACCTAGTAAATAGCCTCTAAGGAATTGAATTCCCATAGCAGGATCAACACCTTTGGGACATACTTGACTACAAGAACCAGCAAAGTGGCATCTCCAGATGCCATGAGATTCGTCAATGATTTTAAGTCTGGAATCTTTTCCTTTATCTCTACTGTCAGCAACATATCGATATGCTTGAGCTAATGCCTGTGGACCAACAAATGAAGAATCTGTTGCCATCGTAGGACATGCAGAATTACATAAACCGCATTTGATACAATTTGCAAATTGAAGATATTGGTCAACTTCTTCAGGTGATTGTAAGAATTCTTTTGTTTCAGATGGTATTTCTGAATCATCTCTAATAAGATATGGTTTGATTTTGTGATGTGTATCAAATAATCTTTCAAACTTTACTGCTAAATCACGAATGATTGGAAAATTGTTCATAGGTTCAACCGTCACAACATCAGAATTTAGTTCACTAATTTTTGTAAAGCATGCAAGTCTCGGTTTTCCATTAATTATCATTCCACATGAACCACATGTTGCTTGTCTACAAGAATAACGAACCGCTACTGAATGATCAAAGTATTTTTTGACCTCAAGAATTGCTTCTAGAACTGTTGTCCATTTTTTATAAGAAATAGTGAACTCCATGAATTTACTTGAATCGTCCTTTTCAGGATTATATCTTGCAATTTTAAGTGTTATTGAGTTTGAAGATGTAGATGTTTGCTCGTCTGCAATGTGAGATACTTGTGCCATCTCTATATCAATCCCATGTTAGTCATAATAATTGTTCTTGAGCCGTATGCTATTAATCCAATCATTGCTGTAAGGCAACCATAAGAAACAGCTTTTTCATATAGTCTTCCTTGTTTTAATTCAATTAAGATTACTCTAAGTCCATTAAATCCATGAACAGCTAATAAAATTAGAATTAATTCCAGCATTGCAGCATATGGAATGAATTTATAGTTAGCAAGTACATTTTCATATTCTAAAGATTCTGCAAATCCCTGTGTAAGACGCATCAAAATATGAACTGCTACTAATGCTATTGCTGCCAAGGCAGTCCCATAGTGAATTTTCATTATTGTACTTTCTCTCATGTCATTCACCAAACATTACTGCTAGTCCATACATCATGGCAATTGCTGCAAGGACAATTGCAGAATAAATTCCTATTTTATGTCTATAATTTTGTGATGCTGGGTCATAAGGATAATCAGGCCTTGCAGGTTTTCCTACACCGACTCCTCCATGACCTAACATCACTCTAATTCCATTTACAGTATGAAATACAGACATTGCAATTACTATTGCCAAAATTACGTGTCCTTCTGTTGTTTGTGTTAATTCGAGAAATTCACCCCAACCAACTTGTCCTCTTAGAATATTGCTTGTTTCATAAATATGAGCTACAAAATATGCCAATAGTCCTAATCCACTTAATCTCATTAACAAATATGCAACACGTTCAATTCCATATCGGCTTGGATTAGCCATTCCTTTGATACCTTCTCGGTGTTCGTCTTGTGACATCTAGTATTTCCTCTCCACTGGCTGGTACTTAGTAATTGTGACTGGATGTGTTTTCATAATGGGTCCATTTGGATCGTAGTAGGCTAGAGTGTGATGCAAAAAGTTGTCATCATCACGTTTTGGATAATCAGTTCGCGCATGTGCACCACGTGATTCTTTTCTATTAATTGCACCAAGTAATACAATCTCTGCGACTCTAAACATAGAATCAAGTTCCATTACATTTGAAAAATTAGTGTTGTATTCTTTTGCTTTGTCATCAACATGCTTCCAAGTTTGCGTTTTTAATTCACGGATTTTCTTTAATCCATCAACCATGTCTTGTTCATTTTTGTAGACATATGCTTTTTCATCCATTGTATCATTAAGTTGTTGTCTAATTTCATAGGGGTTAACATCACCACTGCCTCGGAAAATTCCATCATAGATTCTCTTTTCTTCTAATGCAACTAAGTGATGAGGCCAAGGATTTGAAGAAGTATTTTTTTGAATATAATCAGCTGCAAGTTCGCCAGTTATTCTCCCCCAAAGAATACATTCAGAAGTAGAATTTGCACCCAACCTATTAGAGCCATGAAGACTATTACATGCAGCCTCACCAGCAGCCCAGACTCCCTGTAACTCTGTTGCTCCATCAACATCAGTATGAAGGCCACCCATCATATAGTGGGCAACAGGACGAACATCCAATGGTTCTGATGCCAAGTCAATTCCAGAGAATTTTATTGCAATCTCACGAATTCCACCTAATTTTTCTTTAATTATTTCATCACCAATATGTCGTAAATCAAGTTTCATACAATCAACACCAGTTTCATGTTTGAATCCTCTGCCTGCATTAATTTCAGAAATCATAGAACGTGAAACTATATCCCTAGGAGCCAATTCGATTTTACCTGGAGCATATGTTTTCATAAATCGTTCACCCTTATTGTTAAGAAGATATCCACCTTCCCCTCGTGCAGCTTCTGTAATTAAAATTCCAGATGGTAAAATTCCAGTAGGATGGAATTGTACAAATTCCATATCTTTTAGTGCCATACCTGCACGTAATCCCATATCTAAACCATCAGGAGTTGAAGAAAGGGCATAAGTTGTAAAGCTGTATAAACGACCAGCCCCACCAGTTGCAATTATGAGAGCTTTTCCTTTAATTGTATAAAATGTTCCAGAAGATAATTCTATTGCAGTAAGCCCCATGAATTGTTTTCCATCATGAATAATTGATGTTGCAAACCATTCGTTAAGATATTCAATATTTTCAAATTTTTGACAAGTATCATACAGAGTTTGCATCTCAAAGAAACCAACTTTATCAGATGCATATGTTGCTCTTGGAAAACTATATCCCCCAAAAGGTCTTTGAGCAAGATGTCCATCTTCACGTCTAGACCATGGCATTCCCCAATGTTCCAACTGATAGATCTCTTTTGGCATTTCTTTTCCTAATCTTTCTGCAACATCCTGATCTGCAAGAAAATCACTTCCTTTCACAGTATCATAAACATGAGATTCAACAGAGTCACCTTCATTTTCATACAATACAGCTGCAGTACCACCTTCAGCCGAAACAGAATGAGAACGCATTACTTGAACTTTAGAAACAATTCCGATTTTGAGATGAGGTCCCTTTTTAGCAGCAGCTATTGCAGATCTCAAACCAGCAAGACCAGAACCACAAATAATCAAATCAAATTCAATTGAATCAACCATTTTTCAACCAAACTTGCTTGAGGTGAGTTAAATATGTAGTAATGTCAGGATGATCCAAAATATTAAAATATATCACTAGTGATATCACTAGTGATGATTTCTGAATGGTTTCAAAGAGTTGGAAGTTCAGTACCAAGAGGATTTTCCAGATATTTCATTTTAGAACTATTGAAAAAAAAGGAGCGCACTGGTAAAGAGATCATAGATTATGCAGTAGAGCAAAGCAATGGAATTTGGAAACCATCTCCAGGATTAATTTATCCTTTACTAGGCAGATTATTAGATGAAGGACTGATTGAGGAAACAAAAGATGGAAGATACAAACTAACAAAAAAAGGAGTAGATACTGCTGAAGATGTAGATAAGATCAACGATATTGTAAAAAAACAGTTAGAAGTTCTTTTTAGGTTAGGAAATGTGGGGAGATTTGTTGCATTAGATTTGTTAGAAAAGATCTCCACAATTGGATCTATTCTTAGTTCTAATTTAGCAAATATGACAGATGATGAAACTCAAAAGTATAGAAAATTTCTTCAAGATGAATTAAAGAAAATGGATGAAAAAAAGTCAAAGAAGAAAGGAAAAGAGATCAAAATTGAATAGTGTTTTTAAAAAGTAAAAATTAATCTACTTTTTAGAAAACATATGACATCACTTACTAGAGAACAAAAATCAATAATTTTTGGTTCATGGCTAGGATGGTCACTTGATGGTTATGACCTAGTTTTAATGCTACTTGTAATTCCATTAATTAGCGTATTATTTTTTCCTGCTGAAGATCCAACATTTTCTCTTTTGGCAACATTTGCAGCATATATCATTACATTGATCATGCGACCATTTGGAGGAGCTTTTTTTGGAAACTTTGGAGACAAACATGGAAGAAAAAAAGCAATGATCATTACAATCATGGGATTTTCTGGTGCCACATTTGCAACAGGATTACTACCAACATGGCAAATGATTGGTTTTATGGCACCAATTTTACTAATTGGGCTACGATTAACGCAGGGATTTTTTGCTGGAGGAGAATGGGGAAGTGGTGCTGTTATTACAATGGAAACAGCACCAAAAGAAAAGAGAGGGATTCTTTCGGGATTTTTACAAAGTGGTTTTAATTTTGGTTTTGTGATAGCATCAGTAATATTTTTTGGAGCAGTTTCATTATTTCCAGAAGAGCAATTTGTGGAAATTGGATGGAGAATCATGTTCTTTACAGGAATAATTCCTGGACTTATTGCATTATTTGTTCGATTTAGAATGAGCGAATCACAATTATGGCTTGCAAAACAAAAACAGAAAAAAATAGAAAAATCACCTCTAAAAAAATTACTTTCTAGTAAAGACGGAAGAAAGAGATTCATATTTTCCTTGATTTTAATGACAGGACTCATGTATGCATATTATACATCAATTGGATTTTATCCAACGTTTCTGCAAAATTATGCAGAGATTGAAAAAACAGAAGTATCATTGTTAATGATTGTTGGTACAACTACATCATTATTTGGTCAAATTTTTACAGGATACCTTAGTCAAAGAATTGGTAGGAAAAAAACAATTGGGTATTTTGCCATGGCTGCAATTGTATTGGCAATTCCTATATTTTATGGATTATATAATGCAGAATCAACATA
>CAZBBN010000106.1:0-5038 GCA_964490195.1 uncultured Nitrosopumilaceae archaeon | reverse complement strand
ATTTAAAAAAGATTCTAAAAATTTAGATATCTTTCAATTGGTAGAAATAACTTGTAAACACATTATTTTTTTGAAAAAATATTTATCTCAGGGATTACTTGATATTGCAATCCAAAACGGCATATTTCCAGTTTTCAAAGAATTTATTATTTCCAAACTTTCTGTGTCAATCTCCACAATTTCATTTGTTTGTGTTACTGCAACATAGAGAGTAGAACCATCAGAGCTTGCTCTTATTCCATGAGGCCCTTTTCCTACATCTATTTGGCTAATTACATCAAGTGACCGTGTATCAATAACACTGATCACATTATCGCCTATTCCAGAAACATACACTCGGTTGCCATCAGGAGATACATCTATTCCGTGATGACCCATACTGACAGGAACTCTTGTAATGGTTTGTTGGTTTTCTAAATCAACTACTACAACATCATTTGTGGCAATACTTGTCACATAAAGAAACTTGCCATCAGGAGATATATCCAGATTATGTGGAAGGCCCTTTACTGGAATTGAATAAATTACTTCAAATTTCTTTGTATCTATCACTGCTACTTTATCCTCCCCTTGAAGTGTAACAAAAGCAAGATCATCTATGGGATGGAAAATTATATTGTGTGGCTTTTTACCAACTGGAATTTCTGTGTGTATCTTTCCTAATACAAGATCAATTATAGTTACAGAGTCTGAACCCTCGTTTGCTACAAATGCAAAATTTGCATCAGGGTGAATTTTTACGCCCTTGGGTGTTTTCCCCACATTAAATGTGGTTAGTTTCTCTCCTGTTTCACCATTGAAAGCAAAAACTGTATCACTTGCACTGCTTGTTGCAAGCACCAATAACCCATTCTTAATCGTAGAAACATATGTCATTTTTTCTCCTGCAATCCAGTTATTCTTATTTGAAAAAGAAGAAACAGCATTATCGCCTTGTAGTGTAAAAAATATTGGTTCATCATTTTCATCCAAATAACTTTGTAAAAACAATATTCCAATAATACTGATTGAAATCGTTCCAATTATCACACTAACCATGATTTTCATTTTTTCCATTTAGAAGTAATTTTAAGTACATAAAAATTCATTTGAAAAGAAAGTAATCACTTTACAATTGTAAAATTATTTTTAAAATTAATTCTGCAGCATGTTAATTTTTTCCTCAAATATTGAAAAGGGTTGAAATCCCGATATTCTTTCGTAATTTCCAGCAGAGTCTATGATTATGAATGTCGGAAGCCTGCTAATTCCGTTCTTCTTTGCCTCATATGTACTATATTTTATCTTCTTTTCATATTTTCCAGAATCCAAACATTCTTCAAATGAATCCCCATCCAATCCAAGTTCTGTTGCAAGTTGTTTAAGGAGATTAACATCTATTTCATTTTCTATGGAATTTTGAAACAGCATACTATGGTAATCCCAATATTTCTTTTGATCATTTGCACAATATGATGCAAAAGAAGCAAGTGGAATATTTTTTCTAAGTTGTGTATCAACAAAGATCATGTTAATTTCTCCCTTGTCTACATACTCTGTCATTATGATTGGCCTAACTTCTTGAAACCATTTTTGGCATTTGTCACATTGATAATTTCCAAATTCGATTATGGTAAGAGATGCATCAGATGGACCTAAAAAAGGAGAACCTAATGATTTAGTAATGGTTCCAAAGTTTTTACTAATTACAATCTCTGAAATATTAGGTTGAGTCAAAAAAATAGCATATATTACAAGTCCTATAATTATAAATAAAATCATCACAGTGTGTGTTTTCAAGATAAAAAAATAATTTTAAACCTTATTATAATTTTCAGTTTACAATTGTAATGTATATCGAATAAATATGCGGATTAAAAATTATTTGAGATAGTGAGATTTTTTGGAAGATACAAATAAAGAAAATACAATTAATGATACCAACAATGTGGTGATAAAAAAATCAACATTTACAGGACTTCTTGTTGCAGTAATAGTAATAGTTTCAGCATCATCTTTTTTTGCAGGTTCATATATTACAAATTTAGATTCGGATAAAACCGTACAATTTGACTTTGATAATGAGATTTCAAAATTAGAATCACAAACTGAAGATAATCCAATTATAGCAAAAGTAAATGGTCAAGAGATAAGACTAGAAGAGGTAAATGATGTCATCAAGGCAGGATTCTTTCAAGGACAAACTCTAGATGGTGCATCTGCACTAGATATGATTATTACAAAGGTTTTGCTCCTTGAAGAGGCACAAAAACGCGACATTGTAATAACTATGATTGATGCAGAAGAAAAACTAACTGCATCATATATCCAAAATGGATTATCTAAGGAACAATTTGAAGAAAAACTAGGAGAGTTTGGAACTACATATGATCAAACTTTGGACAGATTTAGAGAGGAATTGATCATAAATAAGATGCTAACTAATGAGATCTCAAATGTAGATATTCAAATAAGTGATGAAGAAGCAAAGATTTTCTTAGATGATAATAAAGACATGATCAAGACTCAAGTTGGAAACAATACTATTTTTGATGATGTTTCATCTCAGATTAAGACAAATTTGTTACAACAAAAACAACAACAAGTTGTATTGGACTTTATTGAGAATCTAGAAAGCAAAGCAATTGTCATAAAATATCAAGAGAAATTATAATAAACTTTAGAAATTTACAATTGTAAAGTAATATCAATTAATACTTGAATGGTTTAATTTCTAAAGAGTTTACGTGTCAATAAAATTCTATGAACAATATGGCAAGGATGATAAATTTGGCACTGCAGTATTACTACCTGAGAACTATCTGAGAATAATAGATAATTCATTAAAGTCATATCTTAGAATGTGTTTGTTATACAATGAATCTTTTAGAAAACTTCTAGGCACCATGAAGCAATCCATGAAAGTACTATCTGAAAATTCAAAGGATTATGTTGATCTAGCAAGTTCTATTTTCCAGTTGTATGTGCCACAATTCTTAAAATAAATGTGAGTTTACCATGAATTTATTTCATGAATATAATAATTGTAATTGCTTTCATTCTAAATTGATTTTGTCAGGATCTTTTGCCTAACCATTTTCCAACTTCTGGCCATAGTTTTTGATGCGCTTTTTTACTTATACACAAGCCTACGTGTCCTGTAGGAAACTCAATTAGCTGTTTATCATTACTTGGGATATCACACATGATATGTCTGCTTGATTCTGGAGGTACTAAATCATCATTTAATCCAACAATATTTAGAACTGGCATAGTTAGATTGTTAAGGTCAACTTTTTTGGAACCAACAGTTAGTTCATTTTTGATTAATAGATTTTTCTTGTAGATTTTATTGATAATTTCCCTATAAATCTCACCGATGATTGGTCTACTATCATATAACCACATTTCAATTGCAAAAAATTGCATTATCTCATCAGGACTTCGCAGTTTGCTAAAGAATGTCCAGTACTTCAAAGATGCATCAACGGGATTTCGTAAAATAAATGCCATGTTTATCAAAGAGCCTGGAACATTTCCCAGAGCATCTACAAGATTATCTACGTCAATATGTTTAGTAATATTTTCAATGACAGTCTCTGTTTTTTCTAAATCCACGGGGGTTGCATGAAGAATCAAATTCTTTACTGTTTCTGGATGTATTGCAGCATAACCTAATGCAAAAATCCCACCCCAACAATAACCAAAAAGCGATATTTTCTTCTGATCAGATACTTCTAATACTTTATTCACCGATTCTCCCACACAATGTTCTATGTGATCTTCAAGTGTCATGTTTTTAATAGAAGAGTCTGGCGTTGTCCAGTCAGTAGCATAGACATCAAAACCTTGTTCCAGCAAACTTCTGATCACACTCACCTTTGGAAATAGATCTAAAATATAATGCCTGTTTATCAATGAATATACAACAAGTATAGGTATTGCAAATTGTTTTTTGACAATTGGTTTGTAATGAAGGAGTTGAAAGCCACTGTGCATTTTTATTATCTCAGATGGGCTTCGGTTAAAATTATCACGTATGGGCTCTATCAGTTTATTCCATGCTGCAAAAATATCCATAAAAATCTGATATGAATGTCTTATTTCAAAATATTTTGTGAATGAAACTGTAGCATCTAAATAATCTGCAACATTTGAACAAAATTTCGCTTTTCGGAGTTTTTCCCTTAAGGTTTTATCGAAAGACTTTTGCATCTTACTTGTTGTTTCTATTATATTTTCCTTATCAGATATTCCACTTAATGATTTTGATGCAGAATTAGAAAAAGCTGAATAGTATTCTAAGGAAAAATTATGCCATTTTAATAAATAGTCATAGTATTGTGTGACAAAGTTTTGTTTATTTACGGCCAATTTTTCAGTGGCAGTCATGTTTCAATGTTTTGTATTAGCAACATCCACCACTACGAGATCTGCTTTGCTTTTCTTTTGTCTTTTTATCTAGATATTTTTCAACGCAAGTATTTGAACAAAAATGTTTTCCAAATCTTTTGATACTGGATTCATCCTTTATATCCATTCCACATATTGGACAATGTTTTGAAAATCCAAACAACACAAATCACCTCCTTTTTACTTTATGTCCCCGTTAAATTGTTTTGTACATGTCTCTGAACAAAATACACTTCCAGAATTCTTTATACAATAATCACTATCAGATATAATTCCACACGTAAGACATTTTACTTTTCCAAACATATTTTACAATTCCAAAATTCCCAAATTAACTATGATGTAGATTTTCATTGTTGGTTTTTCTCCTTTATTTTGGTATTGTTTGTCAAGAAATTCAAGTTTGACATAATTTCATTTTTTAGTTTAGATTCAGCCATATTTTTTTCTGTGATAATAACTGCAACAAAAGGCTCTAGAAGATACAAAAGAAAATCAAACTTTTCCTCAAGTATTATTATATTGAATACTTTGCCAAATTGATCTGCAAAAGCATTTTGTATTGAATTTTTGAACTAGATACTCATGAATAACATTGCACTAGTCCAATCAGATTATGTAAAATTTTTGACCCTCAAAAAGCTCT
>CAZBBN010000105.1:0-5128 GCA_964490195.1 uncultured Nitrosopumilaceae archaeon | reverse complement strand
AACTTAAAGAAGTGTTATTTGAAGAAATATTTTCTCCTACAATTAGATTGTAGATTTTTTGTCTAAACTAGCTTTAATGTTTTCTTAATTAAAACAACTCTGTTTCTGATTGTTACATCACTCACTCCAGATTCTACTGAAAATTTCTTTTGACTCATTTTTTCACCATTCATTATACATGCAAGATATAATGAAGCAGCAGCTTGTGCTACGGGGTGTTTTCCAGCAGTAATATCTTCTTTCTCACATCGTTTTAGTATCTCAAATGCATCTCGTTTGGTTTTTTCTTTCAAATTCATATTGTTTGAAATTTTTGAGATAAACGATGAAGTGTCATATTGATTAAGACTCAATTCAAGCTTTTTGATTATGGTTCTCAAATCTCGGGAAAGTATCCTTCTTTCAACATTTCCAGCACCAGCAACATCATCTAATGTTCTGGGGATGTTATTTTCTCTACATGCTGCATACAAAGAGGCTGAAACCAATGAAGCCATTGTTCTCCCTCTAGTTAATTTTGCATTAACTGCTTTTCTGTAAATATAGGCAGCATTTTCTACGACATTATATGGAATTCCTAATTTTGTTTTCATTCCATGAAGTAATGTAAAGGCCTTGCTTAATGCAGCAGTCTTCCTTGATTTACTTCTTTGATCCCATGTTCGTAATCTATTGAATTCATATTTTGTTTTGTTGGATAATGCTTTTCCAGTAGAATCTTTATTGGTACCAATTACAGTTGATAATCCTTTATCATTCATTGTTAGTGATGTTGCAGGACCCGTTCTTGCTAACTTCATAAAGTCTTCCTGAGTGTAACCGTTGCTTTCATATGATGCATCAGACATGTTTTGCACTAGAATAAGACCGCAACCCCCACAAACAATTTCTCCTCTTTCAGAATCTGTTATTGCAGGATAGGTTTTGCAAGTATCTAGTTCACACTTGACATCATAATCATTTGAATAATTTTCTAACACTACTGGTAACTATTAGTGATTATGAAATAAAAGGAGATTGTTTCAGGTAATTTTGTATTAAGATCACAATATTGCAAACCAAAAATTCCTAGAATTTCTTTAAAATTAACTTGTTAATTGTAATACAATAAACATTGTAATAAATGTTAAAAATGAAAAATAATTCTTTTTGAAAAACTATTTCCTAATTGATTCTAAAGAATGTCCACGGTTTGTAATCATTTGAATAACTGCTTCTAGTGTATAATCAATTCCATGCTCTTCTTCAAAATGATTTCTTAATTTTTTGATTAGTCCTACAGTTTTTTCTCCATCTAAGATAAATTCACACTCAAAACCATAATCGTCACATCTTAGTTTAAGGGTCATTTAGTATGGAAAATAATTGAACCTATAAAAACTATAGACATGGATCTCTTCATAAGACTGAATTAGGCACGAATTTGCATCAAATCCTTTCAAATAGCACTAATAATGTCAATTAATTCGTATAATGAAGATGAAAGGTTTGGAATTTGTTTTTCTTGCAGTGGGCTCTGTATTGGGTGCATTTCTAAGATACAAAATTACTGAATCACCTTTACTTTTCAATACATTACCTGTCAATGTTTTGATAGCTAATGTTATTGGTGCATTTATCCTCGGTGCATTTGTTGTATTATCAGAACAATGGAATCTTGATAGTAGATACTCTCTTTTTGCAGCAGTAGGATTCTGTGGATCCCTAACTACCATGTCATCTTTTGCACTTGACTCAAGCAATCTTCTTGAGAATAATCACTATGGGGCACTTGCAATCAATGTTATTGCAAATATTGGTTTATCAATTACCGCATTAATTGGAGGAAAATCCTTTATGAGTGCAATTGTTACCAATTAATAGAAATGGTCTACTCATACCAAGTTATAAAATTTCAAACAATATCTTTTGTTCAAGGAACTCACTGGTCACAGTCAGTTGGTGAAAAAGGAATTCTTTACAAATCAATCAAAGACCCCTTTTCAAAGATTATTGTTCAATCATCTAATGGTTCAAAAAAACTATACAATGTTCCAAAAGACAGGACTATTATTGTAACTAATGACACTGTTCATTTTCTAGGCGAACTAGCTTAACTATGTAAAAAATTTATCAACCTGATCTCTATATTTTAGAGCGACTTTTCCAAAATCTGCAAAATCTTCTGCAGTTGGATATTTCATTTTCATTGCAAATTGGTTCACAAATACAGATAATGCACTACCAATAATTAGACTATAAACTCCATCAGCTACATTATTTGAATATGGAAATGCAACTTTGATAAATGGCAAGTATGTCTCAGTCTGGGAAATCATCAACTTGATATGTTTTTCAACATACTCTTCAATATCCGCAGGAATTGCCATATTCTTACTTGTAGTGATTTCTTATAAATAGAACTTTAATTCCTAGGCATGATAAATTCCAAACCCACAATTTTCAAAAGAATCAATCTTTGCCAGACTTATCTTACAATCTGAGCTAGATATTTTTCCTTTCCTTTTCTACTTCTAGGCAGACATCGAAGTTGGCTTTTACAGCAAGGACAAACAATTCCATCAACTTCTACAAATATCTCACAATAATTGCACCTTTTCTGTCCAGCAGCATATCTGCCAATCTGTGATGGTTTTAGAGCCTTGTATTTTTTGCATTCACCTACACAGTAAGCCATCAATGGAGACTAAAATTTTCAAAAAGATAAAACGTTTGATTGCACTGCACTCACTTTTATAAAATCTTGCTAAAATGAAATTAAATTTATACCACTAATTCCATTTTTTATTATTGGTTGAATTAGACAAGAAAGTGTTTGGAAAGATTACTACAAAGGAAATTATTGGTTCTGACCCACCTGAAATTCCTGATACCAAAGATAATCTTGAAAAAGAACTTGCAACTTTACTTTCAGAACTGGAATCATCTTCAAAAGAAAATCTGGAAAAATTATTAGAGGAGCAAAAGATCGCAGAAGCTCACATTAACAGTAGACCTGGCGCAATGGCATTGGCTCAAAACAAAATAAAACTATTCAATGAATATAATGAGAAATACACTCAAAGAATTAAAGAAAAACTAGAAGCTTAGAGTTTTTTCTTTTTTGGGCGTTTTTTACTAGAATTTTGTTTTTTCCTAATTAGCAGTGATATGATAGCACCTGCAGGAATTCCTATAATTGTTCCAAGACTCACATAAGGAGCAATAAAAAAACTTCCAATCCAAATTCCTCCATCTGTAGTTAATTCCATAAATGTTCTAGGTCGTAAAACTACTGAGACCGTCTGCGAATCTTTCTTATCCAATCCTACATCATCTGTATATGTTACAATGATTTGAAATGGAATCTTGTATTCGGAATTTACCTCATGAATTGGTGTAATAATTTGTGATGTTATTGCTATAGGTGTGTTTTTTTCTATTTTTGAGAAAGAATGCAGTGTCTCTCCTCTAAATTCAATATCTTTTGGGGGAATTATCTTTATTCTGACATTTGTAATATCGATGTCTTTTGATAATACTTCAATTTCAATTGGAAATTCTGCATTTGAAAAAATTGATTCAGGCATTTTTGTGTGAATGGTTACACTCGGATCTTCTTTTATTGTAATAGGAATTGCAATGTCGTGAAAAAAAGGTGGTTGCGGTGTTTCATTATTTGCAACAAGAACATGAGAATATTTTAGATTCAGAAAATGAACCCCTATACTCGCATCATTAGGTATTTGTAAATTGATATTTTCACCATATGAACCACCCTGAGCAAGTTTATCTAAAGTAAAACTATCTGATGGCTCTATGATTAATGCAGGAATTGCTGATAATGAAAATCCAAATGAAATGTTCTCTTTATTTTCCCATCCATTATTTTTAATTAGAATTGAGATAACACCCTCTCTACCGACTACTATTTCTTCAGGATATGTAATTTGAATATCCATCCCCCCTTCTAGATTCTGCGTAATGGTTTCTGCATGAATATTTGGAAATAAAATAAAGACTCCAATTAGCAGAGGAATAACCCAAAGAAACTTCATACTCATCCTCAATTATTCAATAATAATTACTCTGTATTATTATTAGCCTCAAATTTACCATAAAATTTCAAGAAAATAACTTGTTGATTCGTAAATACCATGCATTCTGGGATTCTAGAAATAATCATGGTAAGTAAAGCCAAGGATCTATGTCCAAGATGTGCACAAAGAAAACTAGTTACTGATATTGAATCAGGAGAAATGTTCTGCTCAAAGTGTGGATTTGTAATTACTGAAAAACTACAAGAAGCAGGACCTGAATGGAGATCCTTTGCCCAAGATGAAGGTGGAAACAAGGCCAAGAGCAGGTGCACCAACATCACTAACAATGCATGACATGGGTCTTGCAACAATTATCAATCCTGGAAACAAAGATGCATCTGACAGACCACTTACGGCATCTATGAAAAGTACAATTGAAGGATTAAGAACTTGGGATAGAAGAAGTTCATGAATCAGTAGACAGAAATTTTCAACAAGCATTTGGCAAATTAAACAGACTAAAAGACAAACTAGCAATCTCTGATGCTGTTATTGAAAAATTCGCCTACATTTACAGAAAAGCACTAGAAAAAGGTCTATTCAAGGTCTCTATTTCAGTTTTGATGGCCTCAGCTCTTTATGCTGCATGTCGTGATACTGAAACTCCGAGAAATCTCAAAGATGTTGAACAAGCAGCTAATATCAAAAGAGAAGATATTGCAAGATGTTACAGACTAGTCAAAGAACTTGACTTGAAGATGCCCGTAACTGATTCAATTCAATGTGTTGCAAGAATTGCAAGCAGAATTGGAATTGCTGAAAAAACAAAAAGATATGCAACCAAGGTCCTAAAAATGGCACAAGACAATAAAGTATCAGCAGGAAAAGATCCTATGGGGTTAGCAGATGCAACATTGTATCTTTCTTGTATGAAAAACAGTGAGGATAAGACTCAGCGTGATATTGCCGAAGCTGCAAATGTTACTGAGGTAACTATTAGAAATAGGCACAAAGGCCTCAAAGAATCACTGGATCTATAATCTATTTCCTCTAGGAATCTTTATTCGGTTTCTCTAATCCACCTTCAACTGATTCATTTTGTAAATTTT
>CAZBBN010000104.1:0-5199 GCA_964490195.1 uncultured Nitrosopumilaceae archaeon | reverse complement strand
AATCTATTGAAAGACATGTTCGCAAACATGGAAAGTAGTCGATTCATCCACCGTACAAGTACGGTGGTCTTCTCGCCTAAAAATTATAAATGACAAAAATGTCTGAAAATCAGTGACTTGGAAAAAGATTGCTGAAAAAGGTGAAGTGGTAGCCGGAAAAGGCAAAGCCTTCAAAATTGAAGGAAAACAAATTGCAGTCTTTAATCAAGACGGATATCATGCAATAGATGATCTATGCGTTCATCAAGATGGATCAATTGCTCCTGGAAAATTAGAAGGGGATATTGTAGAATGTCCACTACATTTTTGGCACTACAATATCAAGACAGGAGAACTAACAGATTATCTAAAAGATGTCAAATTAGAAACATACAAAGTTGAGGCCAGAGATGATGGTATCTATGTAGATGTCTAAAAAAATAGCATCCTAGTCATAAATTTTAAAAATCCAGTATTAATTATTCATTGAAAATCAGATGAATCATCCCATAATGGAACAATGTTTTAGCAAATAATTCCTTCAGGGCTTAATGCCAACAAACCAGACAATAGTATTGTCTAGTAAAATGATTCTTCCAATGTTATTGTGGATTCTAGTTATTTGATTTGTACAATTTGTGTTTGCAGAGGAGACGGAAAATACCACATTAATTGCAGTTGATAAAGAAAAATTCGGGCAACCTCAATCAAGATACAGATATCAAGAAAGGTGATTTTTGGATACACGGAAGATTGCAGTAAAGGGGATCAAACCACATTTGTTATGATTTCACATGATGAATCTCAAGCTGAAATTACCACATATGCTGCAAGAAATGGTGAGATATACACACCATATAACATTATAGATGACTCACAAATAGGAATTCATCAATTAGTTTTGAAATACCAAGATGAGGAAACAGTATAACATCATTTGAAATTTTAGAGAATCAGTAAATCAAATCACAAAAAATTACTTTGGTTTTGATTTTATTTTCAAAGAATAATAAGAGAAGGAACAACTCTCTTCTCGTGTCAGGCATGGATTATGTAGGATACAGATTTTTCTGTAATTTTTTTTACAATAATTCAATATAAGGAATAATGTATGTTCAAAATGAACTGATTTTCATGCAGATTAAGGAGAATTTTTATCCTCATAAATTATCAAAACTAATCATTGAATCAAGATATTATTAATGAAATTAAAAATCAAGATTATGCATCAATTACACAAACATTTGAGAAATTTCTATTAGACCAAATAGAAGAAAATCACGCAAAGGGAGTAATTCTAGGATTAAGTGGAGGTATTGATTCAGCGGTTTTAGCGTATCTTTGTAAAAGACAAATCAAAGAAAAAACAGTGGCATTAATTATGCCAGATACTTCAATTACGCCAAAATCTGAAACAGATGATGCCCTCAAAATGATTTCACTTACAGGAATTGAATACAAACTGATTGACATAAAACCAATTGTAAATGAATATTCGATGTATCTAGAGCCAAATGATTTAGCAAAGGGGAATCTACGTGCAAGAATTAGAGCTAATATTTTGTATTACTATGCGAATTCTAAAAATTATCTAGTTTTGGGCTCTAGTGACAAAAGCGAGTATTTGCTAGGATATTTTACAAAATATGGAGACGGAGCATCAGATATCGCACCAATCATTTCACTCTACAAATTACAAGTAAGAGAGATTGCAAAATATCTGGGAGTTCCAGAAAACGTCATTGCAAAAAAAAGCAGTCCCCATTTATGGAAAGAGCACGAGGCCGAAGAAGAAATAGGTGCATCGTATGAGGAGATCGATTCTATATTGTACTGTTTATTTGAAAAGAGACTATCAATTGAGGAAACTTTTGAATTGACTCAAATTGATAAATCAATTGTTGAGAAAATCCATCAGCAAAACATAAACAGTGAACATAAAAGATTGCCCACACAAAAACCAGATAGAGATTAAAAGATGAAGATTCAAGACACATTACTAAATTCAGAACAAGAATTAGATATTTCAAAAAAGATCAAGATTTACCTTTGTGGTGTTACTGTTTATGATGAATCACATATTGGCCATGCAAGAACCATTATAGTTTTTGATGTGCTCAGAAAATATTTAGAAAGTAAAAATGTGGAAATTGAGTTTATTCAAAATTTTACAGATATTGATGACAAGATTATCAATCGTGCAAATTCAGAGAACACTACCGCAGAAGAAATCAGTACAAAATACATTGAAAACTATTTCAAAGATTTTGATAGATTAAATGTAAAGCGTGCAACAAACTATCCCAAAGCAACAGAGCATATGGAAGATATTATAAAATTCATTGAAAAACTAATTGAAAAGAATATTGCATACACTACAAAAAATGGGGTATACTTTTCAGTATCAAAATTTCCTGAATACGGAAAGCTATCAAAGAAAAAAATTGATGAATTGCAATCAGGAGCAAGAATAGAAGTAGATGAGGAAAAAAATAATCCGCTTGATTTTGCAGTATGGAAATTCTCAGACATTGAACCAGTCTGGAATAGTCCCTGGGGAAAAGGTCGCCCAGGATGGCATATTGAATGCTCTGCCATGAGCATAAAGTATCTTGGAGAGAATTTTGACATTCACGGTGGAGGACGAGATCTAATATTTCCACACCATGAAAATGAGATTGCACAATCAGAATCATGCACTGGTACTCAATTTGCAAAAATTTGGATGCATGTTGGAATGGTTACAATTAATGGCGAAAAGATGTCAAAATCGCTTGGGAACATCAAATCAATTAAATATGTTTTAGATAATTGGGGCTCAAACATCATCAGACTTTTTTGTCTTTCTGGACACTATTCAAAACCAATTGATTATTCGGAAGAATTACTCAAAGAAAATCTTACAAAATGGAGACAAGTGGAAACATGCTACTATGAGTTAATTCATGCAAACAGTGAAGATAATGAAAAGGTCAATTCAGTGATTGAAAAGATTAGTACGGATTTTGATAATGCACTAAATGATGATCTCAACACACATCTTGCATTATCTGCATTTTTTCAACTAGTAAAAGAGACCAACAGACTAGCATCTGAGGAGAGACTCGGTAGAGAAGATGCTCAAATAATCAAAAAAGAGCTTGAAAGAATGCTAGAAATTTTAGGATTAAACATTCCAGAAATGACAGAAAACGAAAAACAAGAAATTAACAATATGATTTCAAGCAGAGAGCAATTTAGAAAAGAAAAACAATTTGGAGAAGCAGATAAAATTCGAGATGAATTAAATGAAATGAATATCGAATTAATTGATCACAGGGGAAAAACAATTTGGATGAAAAAAGAAAAAATCAAAGCTGAAAAAGAAATCAAAAGATTTAGCTAATTTTAAAAAACATATGCCCGAAATTATGTCCCGTCTAATTAGTTTCATCTAATTTTTACAGTGTTTATTAAAATTAAAAAGAAATTTTATACATGAACATATGGAACAGATTTTGGTATGAAAATAAAATATTGGAAAGTATAATCATTATTGCAATCATACAATTCATTCAAGTTCCACATATGATACGGTCACCTGATACATATTTAGAATCAGGTTTGATTTCTCGCATGCATCCATTGTTTGATTTTATTTTCTATGGTATTGACTGGATTGAAATAATTTCCATTATTAATATCGGAATGATAATGTTTGCTCCAATTAAGAAAAGAAGAGTAAGTAAAAATCAACTAAGTGTTATTAAGAAATAATTTTTTTATTCCTTTGCTTGCCATAGGACACGCTGAGGGAACGGAATTTCAATTCCAGCTTTATCTAGGGCATTTTTTGCAACTTTGAGTAAATGAGGACCGACTGCACCCCAATCATCTCTAGGATGCCATACAAGAATTTCTATGTTGACGCTGGAATCTGCCAATTCATTAATTCTGAATTCGGGCTTGGGTAGAGTTAAAACAAAAGGCATGGATTTACGGATTTGTTTTTCCATTATGGATATTGCGCTATCAATGTCTTCCTTGTAAGCAATTCCAACTATTGCCTCAGATCTTCTTACGGAGGTTGATGAAAGAGAGCGAATGTTAGATGTAAAAAACGACTCATTTGGAATTCTAAGGATAGTTCCATCAAATCTCCTTACACGAACAGAAAAAGTACTAATGTCCAATAAAGTTCCAGAAACATCAGACCCAGGAATTTCTATTTTATCTCCTTGTTTTACAGGTTTTTCTATCATCAAAAAAATACCTGAAATTAAATTTGAAACAACGGATTGTGTGGCAAAACCAATTACAATTCCAAATATCCCACCTGCAACAAGTAAACCGGAAAAATCAACACCAGTAGTTGATGTAAAAACCAAAAACGATAGAATAATTATTCCAAAGTAAATTAGCTTACCAAAGTTTTTTGCAGAATCTTGTGGAAGTTTTGGCGCATAGTATTTTGAAAAAAGAAGTCTAACGGTTCTTGCAATAATTACTCCCACACCCATGATTATTCCGCCAATTAGCAAAGATAGTAGAGATAAACCTCCAGTGATTTCAATGTCAGATAAGCTTTGTAAAAATTCAAACATGATTAATCAACACCCATATCAACGCGTTTCACAGGTTCAACTCGTTCGTATGTTGAAGACTTTGTCCAATCAGTTTGAACGGGGTTTGAAACAACATCCAAAATTTCCAATGTGAGTTTTTTCTTGAGAACTACACTCAATGAATCAATAATTGCCTTTGAATTTTTGTAATACAGAGAATTATCAGTAATTGGGAAAATTATTTTGGAAATTGTTAATCCTTTATCTAAATCATTTTTAATATCAATTTTCAAAACACCATTTTGAAATAGAATGGAGTCATCATAGGATTCAACTATTTCTGATTGAGCATACTTACAAAGTGTTCCAGATTCAGGAGTGCCATATAGACAAAATCTTGAATTAATAGGATCACATGTAAACCAATCTAAGGAATCTTTATGTCCATCATGCACAAAAAATACACCTATTTCGATTGGGCATCTAACAAAAATTGTGGCAGTCGAGCCTTTTGATAAAAAAATAGGAGTTTCAAAATTCAAGTAAACATGACTAGTTCGTCTAGCAGGATAATTCAACGGCCTAATTGGTGATAGTTCAATTGTAAGTTCAGAAGAGGATGTAGGAATAAATTTTTTAATGGTATTCTCTTCAACGTCTTTTCGAATGTAAGAAA
>CAZBBN010000103.1:0-5257 GCA_964490195.1 uncultured Nitrosopumilaceae archaeon | reverse complement strand
ACTCAACATCGCCATTGCAGTCAATGAAGTGCCAAAGATTCCATATAATACGGGGTCTGCACCTTCAGGAGCTGCAGAAGATGCAATACTATATGATACAATAATTGCAATTACTAATGCAATCATGAATGGTCCTGTAGATTGCATTCCTTTGATAATGCCCATTAAAGTTAATGACGCATACCCCCATTTTGCAGAGTCTGCAATTTCTTTTACAGGACTTCGTTTGTAGCTTGTATAGTAATCAGTAATTTTTTGAATGATGGGAACTAGAATGACACCAATTACAGTAGAGCCAAACAAAGCATATGCTGTTTGAGAATTATCAATAAATTGTGTAATAAATACAAAGTTTAATGCAATTGCAATTACAGCTGAAACATAAAATGAACGACTAAGAGGCTTCATGACATCTGTAACATTCTTTGAGCCAACAATTACTATGCCAATGATTGATGCAATCATTCCAGAAGAGCCAATTAAAATTGGATAAAGGAAAAAGTTTGGCGCACCAATTAATGCTGCAATTAATAATGCTGCAAGAATTGTAACAATATAAGATTCATAAACATCAGAGCCCATTCCTGCGGCATCACCTACATTATCTCCTACGTTATCTGCAATTGTTGCAGGGTTTCTAGGATCATCTTCAGGAATATTTACTTCAACTTTTCCCACCAAGTCTGCACCCATATCTGCTGCTTTTGTAAAAATACCCCCACCAATTCTAATGAATAATGCTATGAGACTTGCGCCAATTCCAACACCTGCAATTGTGATTGGATCTGGAAAAATTACATAAAGACCAGTAATTGCCATAAGAGCCATTGCTGGAACTGCCAAGCCAACGGTGGCCCCACCTCTAAAGGCCATAGCAAATGTCTTTCCAAGTCCACTTCCACTCAGATGTGCAGCTCTAACTGCTGCTTTTACTGTAATTTTTAATGAAATGACTCCTGCAACTGCGGATAATGTTGCACCCACTGCAAATGCAAGTCCATTTGAGGGTTGAAGAAATGCTCCGATAATAACGGATAATGCGATAGCAACTGGAATGATAATTTTCATCTCTCTTTTTAGAAATGCTGTAGCGCCTTCTTTGACAGCATTGGATATATCCATCATTTCTTTTGTTCCAGTTGGCTGCTTTGAAATCCATGCAACTAAACCTCCGGCGACTAAAAATGATGTAATTCCTGCAGCAAATGGCAGAATTTCCAAGATTTCCATGTTATACTCAGCTTGCCAAAGTCTGGAAATATAAATCAAATAGCAGAGATCTTACTTTTTTTTCTATATGGCAAAAATGTTTTTCCTCCAAGTCCTTGCCTTACCAACTTGTTGAATCTTTTGCCATGAGCAAGATAGGGAAATCTCATATGGATTAATTCATGAACAATAGTATTTTCAAGTGTTTTCTCATCAGGGATTTTTCTCACATTGATAAATACAAGATTATGCTGAAGATATGAAACGCCATAATACTTGTATGCAGACGTACGTCTACCTTCGGTCATTTCTTTGGGGGTATCAAGAACTTCTTTTGTGGATAATAGAATTTTAGGCTCTAGAATTGAGAAACGATTTGAATAGATACCAATTTTTTCTAATATTTGTAATCTTAGTTCAGGATCAAGTTTCACAATTCTTTCTCTAACAATTTGTGTTTATCTTGAAATGTCAGAATTTTGTATAAGTAAAATTAAATGCATTTGACTCGTATTATTACAAGTTTTGACAAAAATAGGCTCAAAAGAACCTGTCAATTTTTATCAAATATGCAGTATGCTAAATGCATTGAAGGCATTGCAGAGTATGTTTTGATTATAGATTAGGCAATTGTAAAACATACGTACAATATTCCACCAATAAAGAATCTGAATATTGTGTCTTGTAATATAGTATTTAGGAATCTGTTTTTTCTTAATGTGTTCACCTAGGATTTTATCCTGTTTTAGGCCAGTAATTGCTTGCCTGACAGCAGTCTTAATCGAACCATCAGACAATCTATCTAACACATCTACAAAATCATCTTGTACAGATCTTAATTTTACAACAATTGATTTCTAGTTGTGATGTAAATTCAAATTGAAATCAAAAAAATGAGGAGTTAATGTTGATATGATTTTCACATTTAGTGCATGGTTTAGAGATTTAGTTCCTTTTTCAAAGCCTCATTGACAACATGTGAGAAACTCACACTAGAGTCTGTCTTTTTGATTTGCTCTGCCTAGATCTTTCTGAATTTGGATACAACGTAACATCCAACATTATTGTTATTCGTTTTGACACCAAATCATTCCCCATTTTCCACATTAAAATCACCTATGAACTGATGAGAAGTGTTTTGCAAATACGACCCTATGTCCTTACCATTACTTTGTTGCACCCAGGACACACTATACTTGGAATGGAAGGATTGAGTATCATTACAAATTCACATTCCAGGCATTTCCACATGTTTTGGATCTTGTTTGCAGATATCATGACATACTAGGGCGATACTGAAATAATAATTTCATTGTTCAAAAAGTTAACATTTGTTCATTTAAGATTTGTTTAACTAGATGATTACTTGGAGGGTCTAAAAGAAAACATATTCTGGTTACATTTAGGACACAGTGTAGATGTGACACTATTGTCTAGCAGTACCGTCACCGTGCACTCCACACATTTCCATATTGGCATTATGTCCATAATATACATGAATCAGATATCAAGTTGCCGGTTCTAAAATTGAAAAAATGTAAAGAATTTTCTTGTTATCTGAACGATGGGATTATTTTGTTTTCCGCTCACTTTGAATTAGTCTGTCAAACGCCCTTATACATGGCAGTAACCCTTCAACTCTCAGGTCCAATAACAACACATCATAAGATACGGAAAAGATTTCGTATAACATCTGTCAAATTGTTAGCACATAGATGAAATAATTCCAAGTGTAAACTATCGGTTTATTTTGGGATCTTTTTGCATGATTTTTCCTCTTCTAACAAGGGAACGGTTGTATTGTTTCTAATTTCTACTCGTGAACTTACCAATGACTAAAGTCAATTGGCTTCTTCCTAAAGGGTTTGGGTTTTCCCACCCATATCTATAAAATGATGAAAAAATTTCTGATCCAAAACTTGATTGGCGGAGAAATCTAGATGACATAGTCAGAAATTTGGTGTATTTTGATTCTTTAAAAATATGAATTAATAGGGTCAGAAGTTTTAGTAGAGTAATCATCAATCATACAGCCACCGTCTCATCACACCCCAATTATTCCATTAAATCAAGTAATGACTGCACTTTATTTCTAATTTCGGGGGTAATCTTTACTATTACAAGTCCTTCGTTTGGTTGACCATACAAAACAATTGCATTTTCAGGAGCATGAATACAAACTGGAAGCACTAAAAGATCTTCTTCCCCACGTACAGTTAATCGCACAGGAGTCTTCATGGCAAAGGCCTTCTTAATTACATCTACGCTATTAGATGTGATTTCTGCTGGAGGGTTACAAACAGTCAGTTCAATGGCATTTGCCAACTTTGGAGGGTCTCTTTTTTTTCTTTTTTCCAAATTATCAATTATTTGTAAAGAAGGAATCAAATCAAACTCTATCATTTTTTCAGTTGTTCTATCACCAACAGTAATGATATACGAATTGTTTGAAAGGTGTTTTTGAATATTTGTTTTATCAGCTTGGCTTTCAGGTAAAAGTAATCCTAAAGGAATTTTCAATTGGTCTCTTAAAGAATCAGGTAATTTCACATTAATCGTGACTAACTAGGACTTACCTCAGGAGCAGATTCTTCACTAGAACTTTCAGATGCAATTTCATCTTGTAATTTTGCTGCAAGAATACTACATTGAGCTGCAATGTTTTTTGCACTCTTTCTAAAAGCCGCAGCACTTGGAGAATCAGGATTAGTAATCATAATGGGTTTTCCCAAATCAGAGCCTTCCATGATTCCAGAGTTTAACGGAATTTCACCTAAGAAGGGCATGTTAAATTGTTCACTAATTTTCTTTGCACCACCGTCACCAAAGATGTAGTGTTTTTCATCACAGTTAGGACAGATAAAATGACTCATATTTTCAACAACTCCAATAATTGGAACATTTAGTTTTTCAAACATAGATACAGCTTTTACTGCAACGTTACTTGCAACATCCTGTGGAGTTGTAACAACAAGTATTCCGGTGATAGGGATTGTTTGAGCAAGTGTTAATGGGATATCACCAGTGCCAGGGGGAAGATCTACAATAAGATAGTCCAAGTCAGACCAATTGGTGTCAACTAAAAATTGTTTTAAGATTCCAGAAATGATTGGACCACGGTAAATTGCTGCTTGATTGGATTGATCTGCAAAGAAACCAAAGGAGACGACTTTTAATCCATGAGAGTCTGCAGGCTGAAGTTTGTTATCTTCTACTTCCATGAATCCATCCTTCATTCCCAACATTAGCGGAATGCTTGGACCATAGATATCAGCATCCAACAAGCCAACTTTAGCTCCTGATTCAGATAATGCCAATGCCAAATTTAATGAAACAGTTGATTTTCCAACACCTCCCTTTCCACTTGCAACACCAATAATGTTTTTGACAGATGCCATGCCAGTATCTGCATCAAGTGAACGGCCCTCCATTACTTTAGCAGTTACTTTCAAATCAAAATTTTTCAAATCAGTAATTTCGCCAATTACTTTTCTTACATCATCCTCAATTTCCACATTGAATGGACATGCGGGAGTTGTTAATTCCAAAGTAAATTTGAGATTGCCATCATTAAGTTCCAAGTCTTTAATCATACCCATAGATACAATGTCTTTTTTCAAATCAGGATCAATTACAGTGCTAAGTTTTTCAAGAACTTGATCTATTCCAACCATTGCGTCAAAAAGTCAGCCTACTTTATTTAAACATAAGTCATACATCAAAAAAAATTGTCATTTATTTGAAAAATCAGTAAAATCTTTGGAAAATTATAGATGTGAGCGGAAAAATCCAAACCCTTTATGGTTGGGATGAAAGCGAACACACCACAACTCAAAACACAACCAAATATTCAAACACAATACATGTGCAATCAACTTCATGTTAGAGTTAGGCAAATACGGTCGTATGAATAATATGAACATATACCATTTGTTACGTAAAGCCAAAAATGGATTGTGTTCAGACATACTACTGCAGGAATCGCAGGAATGTACGCCTGTGGAGATCAGAAACTCGGTCGTTGAAGCAGGAAGAAGCCAATTGACTT
>CAZBBN010000102.1:0-5347 GCA_964490195.1 uncultured Nitrosopumilaceae archaeon | reverse complement strand
GGGATCATCCTGCAGTTACTGTCTGAATGCAACTTGCCTTGGAACCGTCTTCTGCAATGATATTGGCATCTACAATGTAGGAATTCCCTGTTGTAATGGTTCCTGCAAAGGTTTGGTTTTTTAGAAAATTTGTTCCAGGTAACAGCATCAAAGAGTTCTCAGAAAATCCGTATTTTGCATTCAAATCATCGGCAAAGGTTATGGATGCATCAGTTACATCGATGTTGCCTGAGTTCTGAAGGTTTGCTATAAAATATGCTTGTGATGTAGAGGTTATCTTGTAGAGTTTGACATTTACCAAATAGCATGCAGTATTTTGGTTTATTGCATCAGTGGCACTAGTCAGGATGGGCAGAATTATTGCAGATCCTGCAATTGTCATTCCAACTAGCAATATGGTTGCAATAAATGGGGAGAATGCTCTTCTCTGTTTTTTTGGTTTTGTAGTTATTGTGGGACCGTTTCTGATGCATTTTTTATTGGCATCAAATAATTTTAGAACATGTACTTTTTCTTTGTGAAATTCCTTAATTGATGTTAATTGCAATGTCTGATTATTACAGTAAAGATTGTCCCCCGGATTCATTTTTTCAAGATTCCAAATCAACTCTTTTTCAGATAATTTCAAATCCTTGCAAAAGAACTGGAAATACTCATAGTATTTGTTTTTCAGATTCATTGCTCTGATGGATTTTCCGTTTCAGGTGCAGTGTTGAAGTGAGTTTTCTTCTCTTCAGGGGTTGCCTCAAACTTTACATGCAGCCTGTGCTTTTTTGTGATAAAGATTCCATGGCCCACATCAAAAGATGTAGTTTGATCAACTTCATGTGGTGACAACTGTAAGATTTTTCCAGCCTTTGCTGCTGCATCCTCCTCCATCAGCATCAACACCTTTGTTTCAATGTTGTCTATGATTCTGCCATATCCTCCTTTCTCATTGGCAAGGTCCTCAACTTTTTGGCTTACAAAGAGGAATTTGACATTTAGTTTTCTTCCCATTCTCACTATCATGTCAATGTATTTTTCAGCCCCTTGCATTTTGAAAAGCATCCATCCTTCGTCTATTAGCAGAATCTTTTGCTTGGTTGGCGGTAGTTCTGTGATTCGCTTCCATGCCTTGTTTAATGCCATAAGTAAAATCAAGACAGTGTGCTCTTCGGTTCCAGTTCCCTTCATTGATATGATTATTTTGTCTGACATCTGGGGTTCCCCTTTCATGATGGTGGAAAGCGGTCCCTTTACAAGGTCAACTAGGTACCTTTGCGCATTTTCATCTGATGAATCATACAGGTCAGAAATGTTTTTGATGTCCTTGGCCAA
Source organism: uncultured Nitrosopumilaceae archaeon (assembly GCA_964490195.1). Taxonomy (GTDB): domain Archaea; phylum Thermoproteota; class Nitrososphaeria; order Nitrososphaerales; family Nitrosopumilaceae; genus Nitrosopumilus. Next base: position 4,027 of record CAZBBN010000102.1, on the reverse strand, counting down.
AAGGCTGCGCCATAACTTTATCACTTCTGGCGGAGCCTTTGTTGCCTGCCCCAAGATATCCACGGCGTCAAGCGGTTCTAGCATGTTAAATGGGTCAAACCCAAACTCTTTGCTCTCAGTAATCTGGATTGCATCCAATCCCAGATATGATGCAATGGAATAATATTCACCCATTGGGTCAATTACAAAACAAAAACAATCAGGATATTTTTCAATCAGTCGTTTGAGCAAAATTTTTACAGTAAATGATTTTCCTGAACCGCTTTTGCCAATTATTGCAAAGTTGTAGTTTGTTCTTTTTGCAGGATCATAAATTACCGGGGCTCCCGTGTTGACATTAATCCCAAGCACCACGCCGTTTGGAACCTCCAGCATGTCTGCTGAAACAAAAGCGTAAAGAATTGCGGTACTTCCAATATCCATTGAAAGTCTTGCACCCCAGCCGTCAATCATGGCAGCCTGCTTTGACGGGGTTGATGTGAATTTTCCGCCAGTGATGCTTGCATTATTTCTAAAGTCCTTGGCAGCTTTTTTCAGTCCCCTCATTGTGGGACCAACAAGGGTACAGTTTACGGTAACATGAAACAATGATGTCTGGCTTTTTTGAAGCGCAGTCTTTATTGCATCAACTTTTTTGTATTCCTCAAGAGTTTTTGGAGATTTGCCTGCAAGTTCATAGAGCATCTTGGATTTTGAATCCATTATTTTTATTGCCTTGTCTTGAGTGATTGGTGTGATGTAGATATCAACTGTATCGCATGCAGAAAAAATTGAATGAATCCAGGCAGAAGGAAGTGATGCTGGAACTGAATACAGAGTCATGCATTTACCATATGCATCAGGTCCTATTTTGTTTGGAATCCTAAAATGCCTCAGATGCTCTTTTGATATCTCATAGGACGTATGTTCCTCATCAATGGAATACTCAAATTTTAGTCGGTCAAAAATGTCATCAAGTGGCTCTTGTGAGGATATCTGGATCTGAATGATTGGCATGTCAGTTATCACCCCCTCAATTGGCACTGGCAGCATCTTTCTTGAGAAAATAATGTGAATCCTCTTCTCAATTACGCGCAAGATGTCAAAGAATTCCCCTAGTTTTCTGACTTGCTTTTCTTCGGGAAGTGTAATGAAATTGGTCGCAGTTACAGTGTAAAAATATTTGAACCTCTTATTCACAAAACCAAACTGTGGATTCCTTTTAAAGTCGACAAAATTTACACGTGTGTCTGAAGACAAACTCCAAAAATTTGTCATCACGCGAATTGATTCGCAAACATTACCAATTGATGTAATTGATCAATATCAGATAGGAGAGTGTACAATCTACATTACACAAGACGGAGAATACATAATCCAGGAACCTCATGTAAGCGAAGAGGGATTCAATCTATGGCAGGACATGATGCAGTACTTGCATTATTCACTTCCTCCAAATATTGAAGACATTGAGAAAATAGAATTAGTTACAAGACACATGCAAAATGAGGCAATTGGTTCTGGAAACACATCTGTCTGGGAGAAAGAAAAACCTCATCTTGAATACTATCTGAAAAGGGATTTGGTGGGATACGAGTTAATTGATGTCTTGATGAATGATGAAATGATTGAAGATATTTTGTGCACCAGATTTGACAGAGAGATTGCAGTTGTTCACAAAAGTCATCATGAGCCAATACTGCTAAAGACAAATGTAAAGTTTGGAACTGCAAAAAAACTAGACCGGTTCGTCCAGAGAACAGCGCAAAAATTTGGCACATCACCTACGACATCGCATCCCATCATTTACCAGTCATCTCCAAAAAACGACAGATTCACATTCACTTGGGAGTCTGAGATTTCATTGCCAGGCTCTACTTTTGCAATAAGAAAATTTCCGGAAAAGCCATTTACAATCACGCATCTGTTGGAAAAAGGAACAATCAGCTTGCTTGCAGCAGCTTACATATGGGTGATGCTTGATGCAAAGTCTTTCGGGTTAATAGTAGGAGAAACAGGTTCGGGCAAAACCACTGCAATTAACGCCTTATTTTGCATGTCAAATCCCAGGCTGCATGTCCTGACTATTGAGGAGACAAGAGAGTTGAGAATCCCTCATTTCTGGAACGAGAATCTAATCACTAGGATTAGCCCTTCACTTCAAAGTGGTTCTGGTATGAGTCACTTTGATTTGGACATTACAGATCTTGGGAAACTGTCCATGAGAAAAAGACCTGATTTTGTGATTGTAGGGGAGTCAAGGGGCGAGGAGACAAGGCAGTTGTTTCAGGTTGCAGCAACTGGGGCAGGAGGATTGACATCATTTCACGCATCAGGGGCACGTGCTGCACTATCAAGACTTGAAAGTGACCCCATCAACATCAAGGTATCACAGCAGATGCTTTTGTGGTATGTCATGCACATTACCTGGATCAGAACAAAAGGATTAATGACCAGGCGGATGATGAGCATTACAGAAATTGTGCCAAAAATAGACTCTGTTGAGCTGCTTGAGGTTTTCTCATATGATGAAAAAAATAACATGCATAATCCCCAATCAATTGATGAGTTGATTGGAAAAAGCAAAAAAGTGCAATATGCAGCCAGGTTTCTCGGGATTGAAGACATTGCAAAAGACATCCAATTAAGAATGAATCTTTTGCAAAAATGCATTGATCAAAAGGCATATGATGTAATGACCGTGCTTGATGTTCTCTCACAACACTACAACGTAAAAAATCCGATGCACGGTTAGTTCATCTCTGATGCTATCTGCAAATTCCAGGGTATTGCTTGGATGTGCAATAATGAAATCCACCATGCTATAATTCCGCTTGATTCAATGTCAAATGTGTGGTAAACTAACAAGGGCGTTGCAAGTACAAATACTATTTCTATGAGAACAGTTATGATTCCTGATTTTATGATTCCAAACTTCCCAGTTAATGGTTTTAGGAATATGCTTTTTTCAAACTTGATTAGTTTTTTATGATGAATTGTAATTGTCATGTCTGCAATCATTGTACAAATCCACATACAAAATAATACAAAGACTGCATCTCCTCCCAATCCGGGTCTGAAAATAAAATAAAAAAACAGGAAAACTGATGATGTCAATATCAGTCCCGTGTTAATTTTTTGAAGAGTCATTGGCGCTTGCAGGAATTATGAGACGGTACTGCAGTCCTCTGTATCCTCCTGCAATGATTATTGCAATGGCCCCACCACCCCTAATGGTATCAAGTACTATCTGCGTCAGCCGTGTAAAGTCCTCTGTAAGAATCGGGTTGTTTATAGTACATCCCGCTTCGTTAGTCCAGCAGCCTATGGTATCTTCTACTCCCATCAATGGAGGTATGATGGATGGCAATGCAACTATGAGCAGTATTGCTACCACTGCTTTTTTTGCAAATTTTATCAAAGCACCTTTGTCATGGCCTTCATCATCATCAGCAAACATTGAGAAAGAAGATTGGATTTGATTTAAGGGCACGTTACGGCAGAGTCTGTCCAATCTACATGGGACATTTTAAGCGTAAAAAGGCGAAGGATTATTGTGGAGGTATTTCATTAATCATAGTACGTGTTAACTTGAGTTCCGTTTTGAGCATTGTCTCTCTATTGTGTAATTGATCTATTGTCTCCAATTGTTTTCTTAACAGTGTGTTTAATGTTCGATTTCTTATTTGAGATGTGGCAGTTGTTTTACTTCTAAGACTAACCATCCTTTGCATCAAATAGATTATTGAGCTGTTTTTATTGATTTTGTAAGTTGGTGATTTTCCAACATTGCCAGATTGTATGATCATGGTATTGGTCAATAATTTATTAATTTCTTTGAATGCAGTAGTACGACTCATACCAATACCCTTTACTAATTCAGGTACAGTGAACTCATTTTTTGGAAAAGTCATGAAAAAATCAACCATTTTCATACGTGGAGAATCACCATTCTGGAAAGAACCAAAGGATTTTACCCATCTGATAAAACAGATCTATGAAAGGGTCACAAAAGAGGCATTGAAGCTCGCATTCAAGTGAATCACCC
>CAZBBN010000101.1:0-5402 GCA_964490195.1 uncultured Nitrosopumilaceae archaeon | reverse complement strand
AATCTACACGTCATGTCACACTCTTTCCCTACACTACGCTCTTCCGATCTCAAGTTTTTTTAACAATTTTTTTAATCTCCTCAAGTTCTTTTGTTTCTGCAAAAATTACTTCTGGAATGCCATGTCTTTTTCTCCGATTGATATCAATTTTTGCAAATCCTTCCACTTCTTCAATTGAATATAATGAAAGAAGCTTTTTTGCATTATTAATTGAAATTTTTCCACCGCTCAATGATTCTAAAATTTCATTAATTTCCAATGATGATTTTTCTTTGTTAGGATAAAAAAATGCTTAGATCTCAATACCTGAGATAGCACCTTTAACACTTTCAACGGCCTTGTCAAAAACCTGCCTTTCTTCATCATTTAGATCTAACTCAATAATTTTTTCTACACCTTTTCTTCCAATTATTGCTGGAACTCCAATTGTTACATCAGAATGACCATATTCACCATCAAGATATGTTGCAACAGGTATGACTTGTTTTCTATCTCTAACCACTGATTCAACAATTGCAGAAATTGCGTTTCCTGGTGCGTGCACTGTAGCACCTTTTAATTCGATTACTTTGGCAGCAACTTGTTTTGTGTTTTGAATTAATTCATCTACTTTTTCTTTTGGAAGAAATGATGATAATGGGATTCCTGACACTGATGAAAATCTTGGTAGCGGTAACATGTTTTCCCCATGCTCTCCAATCACTAATGCTCTGATTGAATCACGAGAATGTCCAGTTGCCTCGTGAATAAATTGCCTAAATCTTGACAAGTCCAGCATGCCCCCCATTCCAAATACTCTACTTCTATCAAATCCTGATACCTTGTAAGTTATGTATGCCATTGGGTCAAGTGGATTTGTGACTGGGATTATCATTGAATTATCTGCATATTTTTTGACATTTTCTACAACACTTTTTACAATTGATGCATTAATTTTCAAAAGATCCATTCTTGTCATTCCTGGTTTTCTTCCAGAACCTGCAACTATTACCACAACATCTGAGCCTTTCATATCTGCAAAATCATTTGATCCTTTAACTTCTACATCAATTCCTTGTTCTGATAACATGTGGTTGATATCCATAGCTTCGCCTTGTGGAAGTCCTTCAGCAACATCAAGTAGCAAAATTTGATCATCTAATCTCTTTAATGCTGAGAATAATGCTGCATCTCCACCTACTTTTCCAGAACCAATTATTGTAATCATGAAAATCATCGCTGATTTTCAATAATTAAATCTAATGAAATCCACAAACTTTTAGACGAATTTATAAGCATTTTTGATAATTTTTAATCATGGTTGTAGTAATTGATCCACAAATTGCTGGAATATCTGGAGATATGCTTCTATCTTCATTAGTTGACTTGGGTGCTGATAAAAAAAGGGTAATGGAAGGAATTAAGGAATCTGAAAAATTTCTCTCAAACTCATCAATTAAAAAAATTGATTTTCAAAAAATTCAGAAACATGGAATTGAATGCCTTCAATTAATTTTAGAAATTAATGAAGAACCACATGAACGAAAAGGTTCAGAAATCAAAAAGGCAATTATTGATTCAATTAAAGCGATTGGACTCTTAGAAAAATCACAAATGTTTGCCGAATCTTGTATTGATACTCTAATTTCTTCTGAATCTAAAATTCATGGAATTCCTGAAGATTCTGTCCATTTTCATGAGGCATCAGGTATTGACACTCTGGTAGACATTGTAGGGATTACAATCGCATTGGAAGATTTAGGTTTATTTGATGAGAAAATCGTATGTCTGCCTGTTTCTGTTGGTGGAGGAAATGTGATCTTTTCACATGGAACCATGTCCAATCCAGCTAGTGCAATTCTTGAGATTTTTAAAAACTCAAATTTAATCATCAAAGGAAATGATGCAAAAGAAGAACTTACAACTCCTACTGGGGCATGTATTTTAGTAAATCTGACAAATAATGCTATGGAGTATTATCCATCTATGAAAATTGATTCGATTGGTTATGGTGCAGGACAAAAAAACTTCGAGACTTTTTCAAATTCTCTAAAAATCATTCGTGGCTCTCAAAATAATTTCAATGTTGATTCAGTGAAAATTCTTGAAACAAATGTAGATGATGTTTCAGGAGAAATACTTGGAAATCTAATTGAAAAAATCATGGGTAAGGGTGCACGAGATGTTTCAATTTATCATGGAATTACTAAGAAAGGAAGACCTACAAATCTTGTATCTGTTATGTGTGATAATGAACATGTAGATGACATCGTTGATACCTTGGTGTTAGAAACTGGAACTTTGGGAATTAGAATTTCTGAATCTAATCGATTTACTGTTCCCAGAACAATTCATAATGTCTCTCTAACATTAAATGGACAATCTTTCAAAGTTAATTACAAAAAATCCACTTTTAAAGGAAACACTGATTTTAAAATAGAATTTGATGACTTGAAGAAAATATCAAACACAATTGATAAACCCCTTAAAGAAACAGAATCATTACTGAGAAAAGAAATTGAGAAATTGGAGAATTCCTATGACAAATCTTAATGATCTTGTAAATTGGTTTGAGGACAAAAATAAAGTGATGGTTGCACTTTCTGGTGGTGTTGACAGTGCACTTGTTGCATATGCTGCTTTTCAAAAATTAGGAAAATCTGCAATTGCAGTCACTGCTGATTACAAAACTTTGTCTGATGAAGAACTAAAGGCTGCCCGAGATATCTGCTCTGAGATAGGAATTCAACAACTCTTTTTGGATTATGATGAACTTGAAAATGAAGATTTTACAAAAAATGACTCAAATCGATGTTTTCATTGTAGAATGGAATTGGGAGTTCATCTAATTGAATTAGCAAAAGAGCATAATGTGGAGATTATTGTTGATGGTACAAATCTTGATGATTTGGGTGATTATAGGCCTGGAATTGAGGCGTTAAAACAACATGGGATTCAAAGTCCACTTGTGGAGACAGGATTCTCAAAATCCAAAATTAGAGATGCTGCAAAATCAATTGGATTATCTGTTTTTGACAAGCCATCTGATTCTTGCCTTGCATCTCGTATTCCTTGGGGGCAAAGAGTAACTGCAGAAAAATTAACTCGAATTGAATTTGGTGAAACCATTGTTAAACAACTCACAAAACTAAAACAAGTTAGAGTTCGAGATCTTAACGGCTCTGCCAAAATTGAAGTTGACAAAAAAATGATATCTGTATTTAATGAATCTATTTTGGAACAAATTTCTGAAAAACTAAAACTTATTGGATTTAGCGCAGTTGAAATTGATCAGGAAGGGTATAAACCGGGAAAAATTAATGTGATTGCAGATTGATCTATCTTGATAATGCTGCATCCACTAAAATTCATGAAAATGTTTTAGAATCGATGTTACCTTATCTCAAAGAACAATATGGTAATCCATCGTCCATTCATCGTTATGGTCGATTAACTCACAAAGCCATTGAAAAGGCTAGAAAACAAATTGCATCTTTAATTAATGCTGAACCTTCTGAAATTCTTATCACATCTGGCGGTACAGAATCTAACAATACCGCATTAAGCGGAATTGCCATGAAAAATCCCTCATGTAAGATTATCACATCTTTAATTGAGCATGATGCAATTTTGGAACCTTGCAAAAAATTATCTCAAAGCGGATTTGATGTTGATTATCTTTCGGTGGATTCATTTGGTATGGTGGATTATCTAGATCTTAAAAATCACATTTCTGAGAAAACATGTCTTGTCTCAATTATGTTTGGAAATAACGAAGTGGGTACTATTCAACCAATCTCTGAAATTGCTAAAATCTGTAATGAAAAAAAAATCCCATTTCATACTGATGCTGTTCAAGCCATTGGTAAAATCCCAATTGATGTCAAAGAATTAGGAATAGATTTACTGTCTATTTCATCTCATAAACTCTATGGCCCTAAAGGTGTAGGTGCACTCTATATTAAAAATGGAATTTTCATTGATCCTGTTATCTTGGGTGGTGGACAAGAAAATGGCTTACGCTCTGGAACTGAAAATGTTGCAAATATTGTGGGATTTGGAAAAGCATGTGAAATAGCAAAAACCAATTTATCTGAAAACATATCTCATATGAAAAAACTACGAGATTATATGATTAAAAAAGTTCTAGATGAAATTCCTGAAGTTACTCTGAATGGTCATTCTAAATCTAGATTGCCAAATAATGCTCATTTTACATTTCTTGGTGTTAATGGGGAGGATCTAATAATCAAACTTGATGAATTTGGAATTGCAGCATCCACTGGCTCTGCATGTTCTGTTAATACACAAAAGGCATCACATGTTTTAGAAGCAATGGGATTTTCACTAGAACAAATAACAGGTTCCTTGCGATTAACTATTGGGATTTTTAATAATGAGGAAGAGATTGATCAAACCGTTGAGGTTCTCAAAAAAGTTGTAAAAGAACTACGTTCATTTTCACCCTTTAAAGAAAAATATTCTTTTGGATTAAACTAGATCTTTATTTGAATTTTATTTCTAGTCATTGCAATCGTTGCCATAATTCCTATGATGAGGATCATAACTGCAATTGTACTGAATTCTGGAACTACATAGGTTCCAATAATTTCAATATCTGAATCTCCTTGTTCAAAATTGATTGTTATTACCCTTGAATCTGAACCTACTACAGATTCTTGGTATGATACTTCTATACCGTCTATTAAAATAATGAATGTGTCATCTTTACCGTCTTGTTTCTCTGCTCCTATGAATTCCCTGGGTAAATCTAATGTGATTGTTCCTTCATCTATTGCATCTATTTGTACAATTAATGCAAAAATTTCAGAATCTACCGCCATATTTTTTACTGTTCCTCCTCTGATGGTATATTCTACATCAAATGTTCCTTTGCTTCCTGCATCTACTTCAAAATTGGTTGTAGTTTCAACTGCTTCTGATTTTGGAGTGAATGTAAACATGCTTTCTGAAATGTATTCTTGATAGAATGCTCTGATTGTATATTCCCCTCCTTTTTTCCATACTCCTCCTTCTGCGATAATTGTTTTTGTGAATGTGCCATCCTGGGCCACCGTAATTTGTGCAATTTCAATTATTGCACCTTCATTAATGATTTGTATTAAAACTGGTGTTTCTCCAATTACTGTATTTACATTACCAGAAATTACGATTGTGTCCCCTTCTTCATAATTATTATCATCTGTTTGAATGCTGATTAGAGATTCTTGTGCAAAAACTGTTCCTGTAGAAATTATTAGTAACGCTGATAGGATGTAAAATATTCTAAACTCCACAAAGTTTCAAATGCTCATTTGTATATTTTCTTTACTACTAAAAAATGAAAAAATGGAAAAAGTTGTGTGATTTTAGTATCTTGGCATAATGCTAAGTCTTGACTTTGCAGATACTGCAATTATTGA
>CAZBBN010000100.1:0-5407 GCA_964490195.1 uncultured Nitrosopumilaceae archaeon | reverse complement strand
CATGTTATATTATTATTTTGAATACTTTGCCAAATTGATCTGCAAAATCATTTTGTAATGAATTTTGTAACCTGATACTCATGAATAACATTTCACTGGTTCTATCAGATAATGTAAAATTTTTATCCTTAATGGAGTCCTCCAATCTCCCATGTTTATTTACTAATCCTAGAAATTTTATTCCATTGTCAAGACTTGGAGGAGTTGTTTTAGTTAACATATTTTTTATCAATTAGCGTATAATTCATACATAGATAATGATCATAGCTTACAATTGTAAAATAATTGTAAATTTCTAAAGTTCATAGTTGAGAATCATAACATATTTTTTATTGAATGGCATGCAAATAATGTGTTGCTAGAATTTGTTAAAAAAACACAATATGAAAAAATTTCTGAAAAATTATTAAAAGAACCTGAAATTAGGTTTGTGGGAATTTTAGATTGGATGGGAAATCTTATGGTTGGTGATTTCCGGAAAGACACGGCACCTCTCAAAGATGAGTCTGAACGGAGTAAAATGTTCATAGAGGCAGTTCTGAGAGTTAGAACACGACAAGAATTTGATTACAACATGGGTTCTGTAGAATATGCTGCTGCAAGAAGAAAAAAAGTTGTAACAATGACCTTTCAGTTAGAAGACGGAGTTTTGTTTATCTCAACTAATTATGATATAGATATTGACAAGACGGCCAGAAAAATAATGAAAATAATCAACATTTAACATTAAATTCTAAATTTTTCCAACTACGTTTAGTCTCATAAAAATGACAAAATATTTTGTACATGATCATTTTTTTGGAATAATTGCAAATACTCCACCAGTAATTCCAATCAAACCACCAAAGATGAAAATCCCCATTCTAATATAACTTGTAATAGAAAAGATAGAAACAATTATTCCCAACATGCGAATTTTTTGAGGTGTTTTATACATCAATAATCCTGCAATGGCGACTAATCCTCCTGAAAAAGTAGATATCAGTGATGTAATGACAACATCTGCAACAAAAGGAGAATCTCCGTTCATTTCAGGCATTAATTCAAAATATCCGGTATGCCAAACAATTGAATTCAATCCAAAAAACAAAACAATGACTCCTCCTAGTACAGATAGCATTTGCGGTAACTTGGATCTAGGATTTTTTTCAGTTATTGACATTTTCAATTTCCTCAACTGACAAGATTTTTTTGGATACTGTGACATTTGAGATCTGGGGCTTGTATTTTCCTAGAAGTAATGAATTTCCAACTACACTTGCAGAGCTGAACCCCATTGCCACTGCAGCTAATAGTGGCAATATGCCATACATTTGTGGACCAAATACAGGAACCAGTGCGCCACCTGCTATTGGAATTAATGCAGCATTATATGCAAATGCCCAGAACAGATTTTGTTTAATTTTTGAAACAGTTTTTCTGCTGATATTAATTGCAATCACAACATCTCTCAAGTCATCTTTGATCAGTACAATCCCGCCTGTCTCCTTTGCAACATCTGTTCCACTACCTATCGCAATTCCAAGATCAGCTGCTGCAAGTGCTGGAGCATCATTAATTCCATCACCCACCATGGCAACAATCTTTCCCTCTTGTTTTAAATCACGTATGGTCTGTTCCTTTTGCTGCGGTAATACTTCAGCAATAACTTTGTCTATTCCAAGTTTCTTTGCAATTGCATCAGCTGTTTTTTTATTATCACCTGTTAACATGATTACCAGAACTCCTATCTTCTTTAGCTCATGTATTGCATCTACTGAATTCTCCTTTAGAGTATCAGCCATTGCAATGATGCCGCTTAGTTTTCCATCCACTGAGATTAATGTGGCAGTCTTGCCTTGCTCTTCGAGATGTTTCATTTTGTCATCAATGGAGGCCACATTCAATTCGTTATCAGTCATGAGTTTCCTATTTCCCAAAAGAATGTCATGATCTCCAGATTTTACTTTGATTCCATGACCTGCTATTGCCTCAAATGAATCTGCATCCTCAATTGTCAATTTTTTATCTTCTGCTTTCCTAACTATTGCTTCTCCGAGTGGATGTTCTGAGCCTTTTTCAGATATTGCTGCAAGACGTAAAATTTCATCTTCTCCAAGGGAATCAAGAGCAATAATATCTGTAACAGACGGCTCGCCCTTTGTCAGAGTCCCTGTTTTATCAAACACAATAACATTTACTTTTCTTGCAATCTCCAAGTATTCTCCACCTTTTATGAGAATACCATTTTCTGCGGCTTTACCTCCTCCTACCATCAGAGCTGCAGGAGTTGCAATCCCCAAAGCACATGGACATGCAATAATAATTACAGAAACAAATGCAAGAATTGAAAACGCAATGCCTATTCCTCCAAAAAAGAACCATGCAAGTGCAGATACAATTGCAATTGATACTACAATTGGAACAAATATAGAGGAAATCTTGTCTGCAAGTCTCTGAAGTGGAACTTGACTGGACTTTGCTTCATCTACAAGTTTTATTATTTGTGATAGAACAGTATCTTTTCCAACTTTTGTCGCATTAATTTTTAATAACCCATTCTTGTTTATTGTGGCACCAATGACATCATCATTAACTTGTTTGGATACTGGAATGCTTTCACCAGTTATTGCTGATTGGTCAACTGATGAATGCCCTTCGATTACTATTCCATCTACAGGTATCTTTTCTCCTGGTCTGATCAACAAAATATCATTAATTTTTATTTTCTCTATTGGAATATCTTCTTCTTTTCCATCAATTATAATGTGTGCAAGTTTTGGTTGCAAGTCAAGTAATTTTCTTACTGCCTGAGATGCCTTTGCCTTTGTTTTATGTTCTAGATACCTTCCAGCTAAAATCAGTATGATTATGACTGCTGCAGTCTCAAAATAAGTTTCTGCTACTGGAAATGCATTGGGTACAAACGTAACTATACTGCTATACAACCATGCAGCAGATGTTCCCATGGCTATGAGCACATCCATGTTGGTGGATTTTGTTTTTAGAGCATCTATTGTACCCTTGTAGAATCGCAGACCAATCCAAAACTGAATTGGTAGTGATAGTGCAAATAAAATATAATTATTAAATTCCTTTGGCAGTACATCTATCCATGTTAGAAAAATAATTGGTGCTGTAAGAATTATACCAATAATGACTTGTCGTTTTAATTTAGAAAGTTCTTTTTCAGGAGCAGTAAATTCATTTAAGCAGTTATTGCTACAAAAATAATATTTTATGCCTTCTATCTCTTGGGTGACTGGAGCACTTTCCTCTTTTACATACATTCCGCAAACTGGATCTTTTGCCAAAATTATCTAAACCATATTATCTTTGTTTATGTAATATGTGTAATGAATTGATTTTCAAAATTAAGAAACATAATATTTATGAACACTAAAGATAGTTAAATTTTAGACATTACAGTTGTAAACTTAAAATTGAAAATCATCCTAAAAGAGTAATAAGAGATTAATGCGCCGGTATAATTGGGTGAAAAATATTTTTGTGGAATGGTTAGATTGAAATCTCTTTCAATAATAAAAATATCCATATCTTTTTCATTTGTTGTGTTTTTCATTTTTTTACCTGTAAATACTGTTTACGGCCATGAGGATGAAAATGGTGTGGGTGAATCTCCAATTTTATCCAGATATATTGGTGGAAACATAGAATTATCAACAAATTCAGGTCAGTGGGAAAAATCATTTGAAAAAGATTTTGACTCTATATGGGATCATGATATTTCTGTGAAATCTCTAAACAATGGAACCAACGTATTTTTTCTTTTATCATGGGTGGATCCCACAAAAGATGATGGAGAAATAAAAGATGGGGCAATGATTGTTTTTGAATCTAAATTGGAGAAAGTACAAGAACATGAAGAGATAGAAATTATGGAAAACGGTGATGGGATAAATGAAGTTTGGAATTGGGATGTAAGTAAAACTGATAACTCATCAGGTAGGGTTTTGGATTCTTCGTGGGAAAATCAGAAATGGACTGTCTTATTTGGAAGATCTGTTTTAACATCGGAACAGAACAAAATCATGTTTGAGTCCGGAATTAAACAAGAAGATTTCATTAAAATTGCTGTGTGGGATGGCTCTATGAATGAATCGTTTGAGCAAATAGATAATTTGCCACATGCTGATTTTATTTTATTACCTAGGATAGATACCTATCCAAAGGATGTTTTTGTATGGTCTGCTCTCCTAGTTGTAGGTGCAGTGTCTTTTCTTTTTGTTGAAAGAAAATTACATTTCAAAAAGGAGATGTCATTAAATGAGTGACTCTGAAAAAAAGGGGTTTCTAGATAGCAGGTTGTGTTGGAATAAAATATTTCAACATCCTGTTCCCGCTCATGCAAATAATTTTGCATATACTATTGGTGGTACATTAATTGTGCTTGGTATTTTACAAGGGATAACTGGTGTTATTTTACAACAATTCTACAATCCAATGCCAGAAATGGGTGGAGCATATGATAGTGTGGTAACAATGATGAATTCATCTGAAATCTCCTTTATTCGAAGTTTACATTACTGGGGCGCACAGATTATGGTATTTCTTGTTCTCTTGCATCTGATCAGAGTATTTGTATCTGATTCCTACAAAAAACCAAGAGAGTTGCAATGGGTTGCAGGAATAATTCTATTGTTGTTATTGTTTGGATTCACCTTTAGTGGAACCATTTTGAAATGGGATCAAGAAGCAGTGGAAGCCTTAGCGCATGAAACAGAGACTGCTGAAACAATTGGAACATTTGGCAGCTTGTTTACATCTCAGTTTGCACCAGGAGTGTCACTGCTTGCAAGACTATATGCTGCACATGTAACAGTATTACCTGCCATAGCAATTCCAGTTTTAGGTGTGCATTTACTTTTGGTAAGATTACTTGGAATATCTGTACCAATTCTGAAGAAAAACGGAAGATTAATTCCTGCAGTACTTGGAACTGTACCCTTTTCTTCTCATGTTAAAAGAATGATTTTTTATGGATTGATTGCAGTTATTGTCACAATAGTACTATCTATCATACTTCCTGCTCCTTTGGGAATGCGTGGAGTAGAAGGAATTGAAATAACAAAACCCCCATGGTATCTTTTATGGATATTTCCACTTGAGGATGCATTTGGAATAAGCTCGATTCCTGTTGTAAGTGTAATTGTCGTAGCAATAATTGCTTCTGCCCCGCTTTTTAACAGGACACCTCACACAAATCATAGGATAAAAAAGCTAATGATAATTGTAATGTTTGGTATGATTACAATTTTCATTGGTTTGATGATTAGTGGTGCACTCGCCCCCATTGGAAGTCATCTTTAAGTAAATTTAGAACATTTAATGTTTTATTCTTTTAATTTTGAATGTTTTTACAATTAATTCGTCCTTTGTTCTATGGAGTATCTTGTATTACTTGTGT
>CAZBBN010000099.1:2649-5467 GCA_964490195.1 uncultured Nitrosopumilaceae archaeon | reverse complement strand
GCAATTAAATTCAAAAGCAGTCCGTTTTTTTGAAATTAATTATGCCCAAGCCTCAGATAACTATTAGAAATAGGCACAAAGGCCTCAAAAAATCACTGGATCTATTTCCTCTGAGAATCTTTATTCGGTTTCTCTAATCCACCTTCAACTGATTCATTTTGTAAATTTTCAGATACATTAGTTTGCACTCCGTCTGAATCCCCATCACCTGGTTTAACAAATCCACCTTCAACTGATTCAGGAGGAGGAATCTTCTTTGATTTTCCTAATCCAATTGTTGTAATTATTACTGATGATAAAATAATGAAGAAAACAATTTGTGGATACGCTTCTGCATTTGGTATGCCCATAGTAATTGGATATGTAGCAAGTACTGCAGCAGCCAATCCTCTTGGAATCATAGCATTTGTTACTGCCCTATCTAATTGAGAAAATCTCTTGGTTAAAGTTATCTTGCCAACAAATATTCTTCCAAAATAAACAGCAATCGTAATTAAAATTCCAAATATGAGATATTCTACTTGTCCAAAACTTGCCATCAATCCTACAAATACAAAAAAGAATGATCTTACCAAAAATGTTAATTGGTTATGGGTAGGATCATCCATCTCAATTTTTGGTAACTTGAATCTGAGTATTTTTGAAAGATGTTTTTTGTTTCCAATCATTAAACCAAATACTAGGGCTGTCAAAGCCCCAGATTCCCCAAATGAATTTGCCAAGAAAAACAAAACAAACAGAACTCCTAATGTTAACATGTATGCGTGTTGAGCATTTCCAAGCTTTGTTGAAACATACATCCAAGGAATTCCTACACCAAACCCAAGAACTAAACCAACAATAACTGCTCTTCCAAGAGTTTCTTCTAATGTTTGTAGGTCAAAATGTCCTGCAAGTACTGCTTCAAATAAGATGAATGCAATAATTGTAGCTAAAATATCAGTTAGTGCAGATTCAAAACTTAACATGGATTTAGTCTCTTCAGAAATTTTGATATTTCTGACAAGACCAAAAACAATTGCAGAACTACTCCCACCAACAATAGATCCTAACAAAATACTTTCTAACCATAACCATCCTAAAGCAAAATGAGCAGCAAATGTAATCATAGCAACAGATAAGATAAAACCTAGAACGGCTAATGTTACTGAAAAATGTGCAGTCTTTATAACATGTTTGATGTCTAGGTTTAATCCTCCATCAAACATGATGATTATTAGTGCAAGTGCTGCAAAATACGGAACTACTTGAATAACTGCTTCTGGTTGAATCAAACCAAATACTGGTCCGATAATTACTCCAAGAATCATCAAAAATGCTACATCAGGAATTCCTGTTTTTTTGAAGAATGCTTCCCCCGCAACTCCAAGAAAAATTACAACACCTGCTGCAAGCAAGATAACATGAGCTGAAGCAATTGGTCCATCTTGAATAGATAATGTATCTATTGAATTCTGTAATTCTGTAATTTTGTCAAGAATTGAAATTGAATCAAAATTAGATAATGGAATGAAATTTTCTATTTGTCCTCCAAACAATTGCAAGACAGATAAAATTATGGGATTCATTTATGACTGAATATGAGATTTCTACAAGGAAATTAAATCAGATTTATTTGATAATTTTAGCTCTCTGATTGATTTTAGATACACATTAAATCAACATTAGTGGTACTTTCCTTACTTGAGTGCTACAAATCAACTACGTGCTGACCATGACCAAGTTCGCCGCCTAGAGAAAATTGTGTTAAAATGTTCTGAAGAATTATACAAAGGCACAAAAGTTCCATTTTCAGATCTAACAAAAATTACCCTAGTGATTTCAGAATTTATTGATTCTATTCATCATTCAAGAGAAGAAGATTCGTACTTTCCATGTGTTGCAAGCTATGATACTCTGAAAGAAGAAATTCGAAAATTTATGATAGAGCATGAATTTGGAAGGAATATTGCTCGACAAATATCACATCATCTCAAAAGATGGAAAAATGGAGAAGATGCACAAGAACCTGTATCAAGATATTTGAGAACGTATGCCATATTTCTAAATGATCATCTTAACAAAGAAAACAAATTCTTTGATGATGCAGAAGCAAATGTCTTAACTAAAGAAGAAGAAATTGAAATGTATGAACAGTACAGATCAGTTTTTGCTATAGTAAAAAAAGTGGAAGAAATGATTTTAGAGATTGATTATTTAGAAAATCAATCTTGGGCTAAAAATTAACGTAAGCTCTTTATGGGTTGTTTGGATGTTTTTATTTATGAAATCTTTTGTTCTTTGGATGACTGGCCTTCCTTGTTCAGGAAAGACTACAATCGTAAAAGACTTGCAAAAAGATATTCCAAATTTGGCAATGCTTGATGGTGATGAACTAAGAGAATGGTTCTCTCCAAAAGACTTTTCAAAAGCTGGACGTGATGAGCACAACAAAAAAGTTGCTCACTTGGCAAAGCTTTTGCTAAATCATGGTGTTCCAAGCGTAGTATCTCTAGTTTCTCCATATTCTGAAAATAGAAAAAATGCTAGAGAAATTATTGATGCTGGTAATCAATTTGCAGAAGTTTATGTAAAATGCTCACTTGTAAAATGTGAAGAAAGAGATGTCAAAGGTATGTATGCCAAGGCAAGAAAAGGAGAAATCAAAGGGTTTACTGGAATTGATGATCCCTATGAAGCTCCTGAAAATGCTGATTTGGTAATTGATACAGAAAATGAACCTCTTTCAGATAGTGCAAACAAAGTAAAGGACTTTCTTAAAGAAAGAAACCTACTCTAATTTTTTAAATTCTTCAACTATTTTATCGTGAATTAATCC